>NZ_JBFAOF010000237.1:0-8848 GCF_040675125.1 Spirillospora sp. NPDC049652
GGGGAGCCGCCGCCCGCCGCCCCGCCGTCCAGGAGCCGCCCGTCCGCGCCCGCTCCGGCCGCGGTTTCGGCGGTGAGCCCGTCCAGGGAGGCGCCGTCGGCGTTCTGGCCGTGCCGGAGGCGGCCGTCCACGGCGGGCCCGCCGGGCAGGGGGCCGTCCACCGGGTGGTCATCGGCCGGGAGGGCCGGGGCGGGGACGCCCGGCGGCCGGTCGAGCACCTCCACCACGGTGTGGCCGGACCAGGCGGCCTGCCGGGCGAAGCGGCCCGCGCCGCCCGACAGGTCGAGCACGCGGGCGGGTTTCCGGGGGAGCCACCGGGCGAGTTGGGCCGCCGCCACGGCCCAGTAGAACGTCCAGTAGGGACCGAGGGCACCGCCACCCGCCTCCCCCGAGGCGCCGGGGGCCTCGCGGAGACTGGCGATGGTGGGTTCTGGAGGCTGCGCCGGCACCGGTAGCAACGCTTTGCTCCTGTTCTCGCCGTGTATGAGCTTTCTTCCCCGCCGACCCCGGACATCACCCTCCGTACAGGTCGGGGGAAGGTGATCCGAACCGTCCGGAAACTTGTTCCCCGCGTCGCCCCCGGTAGGGGAATCGAACCGGTCCTTCGTGCGTTGTCACGCACCATGACGGTCCGCACGCGTCGCGGAGCGAGGCACAGTAGTACAACGGAGGGGCGCTTGATGACCACAGCCGTTGCCGGGGCACGAAACGGTAAAACCGTGCCGCGGCCCCGGGCGTCGGCCCCCGGCGGGGTGGCACGCGCCGCCGGACCGATATCGTCTGTGGAGTACGACGCCATGGGGGGCGTCGCCACAGCCGAGGGGGTGGGTCTGGTAGCGGGCACCACAGAGACCGTCGAGGAGCGTCAGCAGCGCTTCCAGCGCGACGTGCTCCCGTTCTTGGACCAGCTGTACTCCGCCGCGCTGCGCATGACGCGCAACCCGGCGGACGCGGAGGACCTGGTCCAGGAGACCTTCGCGAAAGCGTTCGCGTCCTTCCACCAGTTCAAGGAGGGGACGAACCTCAAGGCCTGGCTGTATCGCATCCTGACCAACACCTTCATCAACTCCTACCGCAAGAAGCAGCGGCAGCCGCAGCAGTCGGCGACCGAGGAGATCGAGGACTGGCAGCTCGCCCGCGCCGAGTCGCACACCTCGTCCGGCCTGAAGTCGGCCGAGGCCGAGGCGCTGGAGCACCTTCCCGACTCCGACGTCAAGCGCGCCCTGCAGGACCTGCCGGAGGAGTTCCGGATCGCCGTCTACCTCGCCGACGTCGAGGGGTTCGCCTACAAGGAGATCGCCGAGATCATGGGCACCCCCATCGGCACGGTGATGTCGCGGCTGCACCGGGGCCGTCGCCAGCTGCGCGGCATGCTGGAGGACTACGCTCAGGACCGTGGCCTGACCCGCGCGGGGGAGGGGTCGAAATGACCTCCCCTCCGGACCGTACCGGTGTCCGCCCCTGGAAGGTGAATGAGCGATGAGCTGCGGCGACCACCACGAGACCTCGTGCAGCGAGGTCCTCGCCCGGGTCTACACCTACCTGGACGGGGAGCTCGAACCGGGCGGCTGCGGCGAGGTGCGCGAGCACCTGGACGAGTGCGGTCCGTGCCTGCGCGAGTACGGCCTTGAGGAGGCCGTGAAGCGCCTGGTCAAGAAGGGCTGCGAGAGCGAGGCCGCGCCCGAGGAGCTGCGCGCCAAGGTGCTCGTCCGGATCGAGGAGATCTGCGTCGAGCTCAAGCAGACCGACGGCGCCGACCCCGCCTGACCGCCGGCCTGCCTGTCCGCCCGCCGGCGCCATCCGCCGGCCCCGCGTCCGAGGCGCGGATCTCCCGCCGGGCGCGCGGACCGGGTATGCCCAGTAGGGTGCTGGGATGCGCGTTCTGGTCACCGGCGCGGCCGGGTTCATCGGCTCCCATCTGGTAGATCGGCTCCTGGCCGACGGCAACGAGGTGGCCGGGGTGGACGACCTGTCCACCGGCCGCAACCGCAACGACGCGATCGAGACGTGGCAGGTGGACGTCGCCGACCCGGCCCTCGCGGACCGGGTCGCGGCCTTCCGGCCCGAGGTCGTCTGCCACCTCGCCGCCCAGGTCAGCGTCCGGGTGAGCGTCGGCGACCCGCTGGCCGACGCCCGCACCAACGTGGTCGGCACCGCCAATGTCCTGGAGGCCGCCCGCCTCGCCGGCGCCCGCAAGGTCGTCTTCACCTCCAGCTGCGCCGTCTACGGCGTGCCGGACGGGCTGCCCGTCCCGCCGGACGCCGAGCTGCGGCCCGCCTCGCCGTACGCGGCGTCCAAGGTGGCGGGCGAGGTGTACGCGGGCATGTACTCGGCCCTGCACGGCCTCGACCACACGATCCTGACGCTCGCGAACGTCTACGGCCCCCGGCAGACGCCCGAAGGGGAGGCCGGGGTCGTCTCGATCTTCACCGACGCGCTGCTCGCGGGCAGGCCGACCCGGGTCTTCGGGGACGGCAAGCAGACCCGCGACTACGTCTACGTCCTGGACGTCGTGGACGCCTTCGCCCGGGCCACCGGCGAGGCCGCGTCCGGGCTGCGCCTCAACGTCGGCACCGGCCTCCAGACCACCGACCGCGACCTGCACACCCTCGTGGCGCGGGCGGCCGGCGCTCCCGACGACCCGGCGTTCGCGCCGCCGCGGCTGGGCGACCTCCCGGCCATGGCCATCGACGCGTCCCGCACCACCGAGACCCTCGGCTGGCACCCGCGCACGCCCCTCCCCGAGGGGCTGGCGGCCACGGTCGACTGGGCCCGCACGAGGTGATCCGCGCCCCCGTCCGAGGGGGCGCACCAGGGGGGCGCACCATGGGATCCGCACGCGCGCATGACCCGCCCTATAGGACTGCACGTGCAGGTGCGGTGTGCGTGTACTGCCGGTGAGAATTCCGGGGCGTTCGACGACGCTGCGTGGTAGATAGTTCACGCTTTGCTCACGATTCCCGGCATGCCTGTGTGACCTGGGTCTCTCGCGTTAGGCTTGTGCCCGGAAAACAGCGACGGGAGCGCGTGCACGCCCGGGACGGGCCGGTGGCGGGCTCACCCGGGTGGATCCGGGCCGCGACCGCGGTCCGGGTGGGTCCCGGATCACGGGGGAGGCTGAAAGCCGATGTGTGCAACTCCGCAGAAGGCCGGTGACGGCCGGATCGGGCATGCCGAGGTGTCGTCGCTGATGGTGCCCAGGGGCGTGTCCTGGGCCTAGGGGCGCCGGCGCGTCCCGAGGCCGGGCGGCGCCCGCGCACCTTCGCGGGGGGCGTCCCCCGCACGGGCCTCCGTCCCCGCCGGGGGGACGGAGCCGTCGACTCCCGGAGGGGGCGGCATTGCGTGGACTACCTCTGGCTGCCTGGGCGTACGTCTGCGGTGTGGTGGCCCTCGCGGTCGGACTCATCGCGACGGCGTCCTACTCGGAGGTGGACTGGCGAACGCTGGCCGTGCTGGCCCTGCTGTTCCTGGTCTGCGACTCCGCGCCCGCGCGGCTGAACGTCCCGAGCGCCAGGGTCTCGCTGAGCTTCGCCGCGAGCCTGGCGTCGGTCGTGCTCGTCGGCGCCGCCGGCGCGGCGCTGCTCGGCGGCTGCGCGCTGGTCACCGGGCAGCGCTTCTTCCAGCCGGTGAAGCGGGTGTTCAACGGCGCGCAGTTCGCGCTCAGCGGGTTCGTCGCCGGGACGGTCTTCGCCCTGCTCGGCGGGCACCGCTTCGAACCGCAGCAGGCCCAGTGGGCCGAGCACGTGATCGCCCCCTTCCTGGCCGCGCTGATCACCTTCGTGTTCGTGAACATGGCGCTGACCGCCGGGATCCTCGTGCTGTCCCGGCAGGCCGCGCCGGGCGAGCTCGCGCGCGAGTCCGGCACGGTCGTGGTCGGGTTCCTCGGCTACGGCGTGTTCGGGCTGCTGATCGCCGGGCTGTGGCCGCGGGTCGGGCCGTTCGCCGCCGTGCTGGTGCTGCTGCCGCTGTTCATCGCCCGGTGGGCGTTCGAGCAGGCGCACGACCAGCGGCAGGCGCACGCGGCGACGCTCGCGGCGCTGTGCCAGGCCGTCGAGACCAAGGACTACTACACCCGCGGCCACTCCGAGCGGGTGTCGCGCGGCTCGGTGATGATCGCGCAGGAGATCGGGATGCGGCCGGACCGGGTCGAGGCGATCCGGTACGCCGGGATGCTGCACGATGTCGGCAAGCTCGGCGTCCCGACGAAGGTGCTGCGCAAGTCCGGCAAGCTCTCCGAGGAGGAGTTCGCGGCCGTGCAGCTGCACCCGATGCGCGGGCTGGAGATCGTCCGGGAGATCGGCTTCCTGGACGAGGCGCTCGCCGGGATCATGCACCACCACGAGAAGATGAACGGCCGCGGCTACCCCATGGGCCTCGCCGGGGACGAGATCCCCGAGTTCGCGCGGGTCATCTCGGTGGCGGACGCGTTCGACTCCATGACCTCCACCCGGTCCTACCGGGCGGCGCGCAGCATCGAGGAGGCCGTCGCTGAGCTGCGCCGGGGCATGGACGACCACTTCGACCCCGCCATGGTCGAGGCGTTCCTGCGCGCGCTCGACCGGGACGGCTGGGAGCCCCCGGCGTCCGAGCCGCCGCCGGACGACGACGTCGTCGAGACCACCCAGCAGGACCACGACGACCCCAGCGCCCCGATCCGCGTGGAGGGCGACGAACCGGTCCAGCCCCTGCTCGCGCCGCCGACCGCGACGGCCGTGCCGCCCGGCACGTCCACGGCCTCCGGCACGTCCACCCCCTCTGGCACGTCCACGGCCTCCGGCACGTCCACCGCTCCGATCGTGCCCGGCTACGACGCGTCCGCGGGGCGCGGCGCGGGGACGGGCGACTCGGCCGGGGAGTCCGGTCCGGGCCGGACGTGGCGCCGGTGAGCACCACCTCCCGCGGAACCGCGCGCCACGTTCCCGCCCAGCCTGCCGAGAGGCGGGCCTGGCAGGCGGTGGATCCGGGGCAGCTGCTGCTGGTGTCGGCGGCGGTCCTGCTGGTCATCGGCGCGTTGACGCAGGTCGCGGCGTCCGGGCTGCGGCAGCCGAACATCGCGGTGGTGTTCGGGGTGCTGATCGCGCTCGGCGAGCTGTTCCGCATGGTCATGCCCGGGAACCGGGAGGTCGCGCCGATCGCGACGGCCGGGGCGATCGGGTACGCGCTGCTGGCCGGGGTCGGGCCGCGCGGCGCGCCGCCGGACGCGCCGTTCGGCGGGGTCCCGGCGACGCACTCGGCGTTCCAGGTGGTGGCGGTGACGGCGGTCGCGGCGCTGCTCGGCTCGCTGCCGCACCTGGCGGTGGGGCGTCCGCCGCGTCCGGACGCGGTCGCGCGGCGGCTGATCACGGTCGCGGTGGTGGCGGTGTGCTTCCGGCCGCTGCTCGGGCTGCACCTGGGCTGGCGGCTGCTGCTGGCGGTGATGGTGGTCGCGGTCGTGCTGGCCATCGCGGCCGACCTCGGGCTGGCCGCGCTGATCCGCGCGGAGGCGGTCCGGGCCCGGTTCGGGATCGCCGTCCGGGACGAGTTCACCGCGACGGCCGGGCTGTGCGCGGCGACCGCCGCGACGGCGATGCTGATCGCGGTCGCGACGACCGCGCTCGGCCCGGTGGCGCTGGCGGTGTTCACCGCGCCGATCCTGGTCACCCAGGTCGCGTTCCGCCGGTACGCCGGGATCCGCGCGACCTACCTGCAGACCGTCCGGGCGCTGTCGCGCGTCACCGAGGTCGGCGGGTACGTGGAGCGGGACCACTCGCGCCGGGTGGCGCGGCTGGCCGTCGCGATGGGACGCGAGCTCGGCATGTCCGAGGGCGAGCTGCTGGAGCTGGAGTACGCGGCGCTGATGCACGACATCGGGCAGCTTTCGCTCGGCGATCCGATCCCGGGCGGCGCGACCGTGCTGGCCGCGCCGGGGCAGCAGCGCCGCATCGCCGAGCTGGGCGCGGGCGTGATCGAGCAGACCGGGGTGCTGGACGGCGTGGCGCGGATCGTCCGGCTCTCGTCGCACCCCTACCGCGCCCCGGCCGCGCCGCCGTCGGACGGCCGGGTCGAGACCGACCGGCAGCTCCCGCCCGGCCCGCCGCTCGCCAGCCGCATCATCAAGGTGGCCAACGCCTACGACGACCTGGTGGGCGACTCGACCGACCGGGACCGGGGCGCGGCCGTCCTGGAGCGGCTGCGGCTCGACTCGGCGACCGAGTACGACCCGTCGGTGGTCGAGGCGCTGAACCGCGTCGTCGACCGCCGTCCCCGCACCTGACCGCCCGCCGGGGCAGGCGAGCGGGGACGGGCAACGGGCATGTGAGCGGGCACGGACAGCGGGCATGGACAGGTGAACGGGACGCCAACGCGGCGGCACGGACCGCTCTAGGCCCCGGCATTTCGCGGCGGGACGGTTCGGAGGAGGGGGCGCCGCGCCGTTAGGTTGGTCCCGCGGCCCTGAACGGATCAGAATAAGGATGTGTCAGCAGGTGTTCGAATCGGTCCTGGTGGCCAACCGCGGCGAGATCGCCAGCCGGATCACGCGCACGGTGCGCGGGCTCGGCCTCAAGGCCGTCGCCGTCTACTCCGACGCCGACGCCGATCTGCCGTTCGTGCACGAGGCGGACGAGGCGGTGCTCATCGGCCCGCCCGTCCCGGCGCAGAGCTATCTGGACGCGCCCGCCGTGCTGGAGGCGGCGCGGCGGCACAACGCGCGGGCCGTCCACCCCGGGTACGGGTTCCTGGCGGAGAACGCCGACTTCGCCCGCGCGGTGCAGGCGGCGGGGCTGGCCTGGGTGGGGCCGCCGCCGCTGGTGATCGCCCGGCTCGGCGACAAGATCAACGCGCGGAACCTGATGAAGGAGGCCGGGGTCCCGGTCGCGCCCGGTGTCTGGGAGCCCGTCCCGGACACCGAGACCGCCCTGGAGGAGGCCGCCCGGATCGGCTACCCCGTGATGGTGAAGGCGGCGACCGGGGGCGGCGGCATCGGCATGGGCGTCGCCCACGACGAGAAGCGGCTGCGCGCGGTGTACCCGGCGGCGCGGTCCCGCGCGGAGATGTTCTTCGCCGGCCCGGACGTCCTGCTGGAGCGGTTCGTGCCGGGCGCGCGGCACGTGGAGGTGCAGGTGATCGGCCGGCCGGACGGCTCGGTCGTCGCGCTCGGCGACCGGGAGTGCTCGGTGCAGCGCCGGTACCAGAAGATCGTGGAGGAGGGCCCGGCGCCCGGCCTGCCGGAGGGGACGCGCGCGGTGCTGCACAAGACGGCCGTCCGCGCGGCCGAGGCGGTCGGCTACCGCGGCGCGGGGACGGTCGAGTTCCTGGTCGACCCGGCGTCGGGCGAGTTCTTCTTCGTGGAGATGAACGCGCGGCTGCAGGTCGAGCACACGGTGACCGAGGCGCTGACCGGCCTGGACCTGGTCGAGCAGCAGCTGCGGGTCGCGGCGGGGGAGCAGGTGTCGTTCGCGGGCGTCCGCACCCGGGGGCACGCGATCGAGCTGCGCGTGTACGCCGAGGACCCGTTCCGGTTCGCGCCGCGGCCGGGCCGCATCCGGGTCTGGGAGGAGCCGGTCGGCCCGGGCATCCGGATCGACGCCGGGTACGCCGAGGGCAACAGCGTCACGCCGTACTACGACCCGCTGCTCGCCAAGCTGGTCGTGCACGCCGAGACGCGGGCCGCGGCGCTGGAGCGGGCCCGCGCGGCGGTCGCGGCGTTCCGGATCGAGGGGACGCTGACCACGAACCTGCCTTTCCTGGCCGAGCTGCTGGACAATCCCGAGTTCGCGTCCGGCTCCTACGACACCGGGATCGTCGGGCGCATGCGTCCGGCGTCGAACTGAGGGGCGTCCGGTGGAGGACCACACCTACTGCGACCGGTGCGGGGACGATCTCGGCGCGGGCGACCACGCCGGGTGCCGGGCGGCGCGGGCGCTGGAGCCGCCGCGCTACTGCGGGCGCTGCCGCCGCCGGATGGTCGTCCAGGTGACGCCGCTCGGCTGGACGGCCCGCTGTGTCGAGCACGGGACCACCGTCTCCTGACCGCCCCCGGGCGCCGGGCGCCCGATCCCCCTCTCCTGACCGACGCGCCCCTCGGGTGTCCCCGAACGCCGCCGGCTTTGCGTGAAAGCGCCGAGCCGGCGGCGTTCGCGTTGGCGTGATCTGCCAAAGTTCGGCGGGCCGCGGAGCTGGTTCGGTGCCTTAACTGGGGTGGTCGCCGGGCGTTCGCGCGGGGGCGGGGCCGGGGTCTTGCCGGGCGGTGGACGGCTGGTTACGGTGCCGGTTAATTGAAAAGAAACTTTCCTAACTGATCAGTTCGCGCACCATCGGGGTTCGGGGTCTCGGGGTTCCACGTCCGTCCGTCGTCACCGTGCTCTGGAGTCGCGTTGCGCTCTCACCCAAGCTCCCTCCCGGTCTCGCTTCCGGCCTCCCGCCCGCCCGTCCGCCGGAGCCCGCGCCCGGGAACCGCCGCCCGCCGCGTGCTCGCCGTCCTCGCGGCCCTGCTCGCCGCGCTGCTCGTGCCGCTCGCCGCGACGTCCGCGCGCGCCGACGGGACGCCCACCGCCACCTTCACGAAGGTCTCCGACTGGGGCTCGGGGTGGCAGGGGCAGTTCACCCTCACCAACGGCTCGGCCCAGCCCGTCAGCGGCTGGAAGGTCGCGTTCGACCTGCCCTCGGGCACGACCGTCGGGTCGTACTGGGACGCCCTGCTCACCTCGTCCCCGCCGCACTACACGTTCACCAACCGCGAGTACAACGCGTCCATCCCGCCCGGCGGGACGGTCACGTTCGGGTTCCTCGGATCCGGGTCCGGCGCGCCCGCGAACTGCACGCTGAACGGCGCGTCCTGCGGTGGCGGCGGGCCCAACCCGCCGGGCGG
>NZ_JBFAOF010000238.1:0-8834 GCF_040675125.1 Spirillospora sp. NPDC049652
GGGCCGCTCGGCTGGCGGGTCGAGGCCGTCCGCGTGCCGCTCGACCCCGCCTTCCCGGCCTGGGGCGACTCGCGTTACGTGAGCCTCACCCTGACCGGCGAGGCCCGCCTCGCCGACGCGCTCAACCAGCTGTACGTCCTGCTGCCGGTGCTGGACGAGTCCAAGCACTACTGGATCGCGCCGGACGAGGTGGACAAGCTGATCCGCGCCGGGGAGGGCTGGCTCGCCACGCACCCGGACCGCTCCGGCATCATCCGCCGCTACCTGGCCAACCGCCGTCCGCTCGTCCGCGCCGCCCTGGGCCGCCTGGCCGACTCCGACGACGCGCCCGAGGACGCCCTCGACCGCACCTCCCTCGAAGAGGAGCCGCCTGCCGACACCCCGCAGCAGCCCGCCACGGCGTCGGAGCCGCCGGCGGACGAGGAGCCGAAGGGCTCGCTGGCGGACCGGCGCGCCGAAGCCGTCGTGGCGGCGCTGCGCGAGCTGGACGCCCGCACGGTGATCGACCTCGGCTGCGGCAGCGGCAAGCTCCTCGCCCGCCTCAAGCGCGACCGGACGTTCGAGAAGGTCACCGGCGTCGACGTGTCGTACCGCGCGGTCGAGATGGTGCGCCGCCGCGGCCTCCCGGACGATCCCGCGGACCCGCGACGTCCGGCCCGCGTGTCGGTGTTCCAGTCCGCGCTGACCTACGCCGACCGCAGGTTCGAGGGCTACGACGCGGCCGTCCTGATGGAGGTCGTGGAGCACATCGACCCGCCGCGGCTGGCGGCCGTCGAGGGCGTGGTGTTCGGCGCGGCGCGTCCGGCGTCGGTCGTGGTCACGACCCCGAACGCCGAGTACAACGTCCGCTACGACGGTCTCGAGGACGGCGCGATGCGCCACCCCGACCACCGCTTCGAGTGGACGCGCGCCGAGTTCGCGGCGTGGGCCGGCACGGTGGCCGCGGCGCACGGCTACCGCGTCCGGTACGTCCCGGTCGGCGACCTGGACCCGGAGGTCGGCGCGCCGACGCAGATGGCCGTCTTCACCCGCGAGACCCCCGCCACCCCCGAGACCTCCGCTACCCCCGAGATCTCCGCACCCCCCGCGACGTGCGCGACTCCTGCGACCCGAGAGGAGAGCACCCGATGACCGAGATCAGGCTGCCCGAGATGGGGCTGGTCGTGCTCGTCGGCGTGTCCGGTTCGGGCAAGTCGCACTTCGCGCGCCGCCACTTCGCGCCGACCCAGGTGGTCTCCTCCGACCGCTGCCGCGGGATCGTGTCGGACGACGAGAACGACCAGTCCGCGACCGGCGACGCGTTCGAGCTGCTGCACCACATCGTCCGGACGCGGCTGCGGCGCGGCCTGCTGACGGTCGTGGACGCCACGAACGTGCAGGTCGGGCCCCGCCAGCAGCTCCTGCGGATCGCCAGGGAGTGCGACGTGATGTCGGCGGCGATCGTGCTCGACGTCCCCGACGCCGTGGCCGCCGCGCGCAACGCCGCGCGGCCGGACCGCGACCTGCCGGACCACGTGATCCCGAGACAGCGGCGCGAGCTGCGGCGCGGCCTGCGCTCGCTGCAGAGCCGCGAGTTCAAGCGGTCCTACGTCCTGACCGGCGTCGAGGAGATCGACGCGGCCACGGTCGTGTACGAGAAGGCGTGGAACGACAAGCGCGAGCTGACCGGCCCGTTCGACCTCATCGGGGACGTCCACGGCTGCCGCGCCGAGCTGGAGGAGCTGCTCGCCGAGCTCGGTTACGGCATCGAGCGCGACGCGGAGGGACGCGCCGTCGGGGCGCGCCACCCGGAGGGGCGCACCGCCGTGTTCGTCGGCGACCTCGTCGACCGCGGCCCCGACTCGCCCGGCGTGCTGCGCCTGGTCATGGGCATGGTCGAGGCCGGCACGGCCCTGTGCGTGTCCGGGAACCACGAGCAGAAGCTCGTACGCGCGCTCAACGGCCGCAAGGTGAAGGTCGCGCACGGCCTGGCCGAGTCGCTGGAGCAGCTCGCGCGCGAGCCGGACGGGTTCCGCGACCGCGCGCGCACGTTCATGGACGGCCTCATCAGCCACTACGTCCTGGACGGCGGGAAGCTCGTCGTCGCCCACGCGGGCCTCAAGGAGGAGTACCACGGACGCTCGTCCGGACGCGTCCGCTCGTTCGCGCTCTACGGCGACACGACCGGGGAGACCGACGAGTACGGCCTGCCCGTCCGGTACCCGTGGGCGCGCGACTACCGGGGCAAGGCGATGGTCGTCTACGGCCACACGCCCGTGCCGAACGCCGAGTGGATCAACAACACCATCTGCCTCGACACCGGTGTGGTGTTCGGCGGCAAGCTGACGGCGCTGCGCTACCCGGAGAAGCAGCTCGTCCAGACGCGCGCGCACGAGGTCTGGTACGAGCCGACGCGTCCGCTGAAGGACGAGTCCAGCGACCTTGACCTGCTGAGGATCGAGGACGTGATGGACGCGCACGGCGTGGAGACCACGCTGATGGGACGCGTTTCGGTCCGCGAAGAGAACGCGCTCGCCGCGCTGGAGGTGATGAGCCGGTTCGCGGTCGATCCACGCTGGCTGGTGTACCTGCCGCCGACGATGGCCCCGGCGGACGCGTCGCCACTGCCGGACTACCTGGAGCACCCCGCGCAGGCTTTCGCCGCCTACCGCGACCTCGGGCTGGCCAAGGTGATCTGCGAGGAGAAGCACATGGGCTCCCGCGCGATCGCCGTGGTCGCGCGTGACAAGGCGACGGCCGAGACGCGGTTCCGCATGGACGACGGCACGATCGGCGCGCTGTTCACCCGCACCGGACGGTCGTTCTTCAAGGACGCCGCCCGCACCGACGCCGTCCTCGCGCGCCTGCGCGACGCCATCGGCAAGGCCGGCCTCTGGGACGAGCTGAACACCGGCTGGCTCGTCCTCGACTGCGAGCTGCTGCCCTGGTCGGCGAAGGCGATGGAGCTGATCCGCACGCAGTACGCGGCGACCGCCGCCGCCGCGCGGGCCGCGCTCCCGGCCGCGTCCACCGCTCTCGCGCAGGCGCACGCACGCGGACTCGACGTGGCGGACCTGCGTGAGCGCACCGAGCACCGGGCCGCGAACGCCGCGCGCTTCCGGGACGCGTTCGCCCGCTACTGCTGGGACGTCGACGGCATCGGCGACCTGCGGATCGCGCCGTTCCAACTGCTGGCCGCCGAAGGGGAGACGCTCGCGACGACCCGCGGCCACGACTGGCACATGGACGTGGCGGACAGGCTCGCCGCGGCCGATGCGTCCGGCCTCGTCCGGCGCACCGCGACGCGCGTGGTGGACCTCGCCGACCCCGCGTCCGAGGCGGACGCGACGTCCTGGTGGGAGAAGCTCACGGCGGACGGCGGCGAGGGCATGGTCGTGAAGCCGCTCGGCCCGCTCCCGGCGGACCGCAAGGTCCAGCCGGGCCTGAAGGTGCGCGGACGCGAGTACCTGCGCATCATCTACGGCCCGGACTACACCGACCACCTGGACCGGCTGCGCTCCCGCCACCTCGGCCGCAAGCGGTCGCTGGCGATGCGCGAGCACGCGCTCGGTCTCGCGGCCCTCGACCGGCTCGCCGCCGGGGAGCCGCTGTGGCGCGTCCACCAGGCCGTGTTCGCGGTGCTGGCGCTGGAGTCCGAACCGGTGGACCCGCGCCTCTGAGACGCCCCCTCAGCCGCGTCCGGCTCCGGCCCGGGGGCGGTGAAGCGAGAACGGCCCGTACCTGTCGGTGCGGGCCGTTCACATGGGGGTCAGGTCGTGAAGAGCGCGTGGAACAGGCCGCCGTGGTGACCGTGGTGGCCGTGGTGCCCGCCGTGGTGTCCCCAGTGCGGGGCGGGCGGCGCGGCGTGGTAGCCGGACTCCAGGCGGCCGAGGGCCTCCAGCTCGCCGTAGTCGAGGAAGACGCCCCGGCAGTTGTCGCACTGCTCGATCTGGACGCCGCTGCGGTTGTACGTGCGCATGAAGCCGTGGCACTTGGGGCAGTGCATCGCCTATGTCGTCCTTCCAGCTGCTGAACCGTAATCAAAAGGTAAATCTAAGGTAGTGCGGGCAGCTCTGCGATTCTGACGCACGCACCCACGAGACCGGTTTCCTCCGGATGCAGATCGCGTTCCTCCTCGGCCGCCATCCGCAGCGACGTCGCGGCGATCTGGACCACCAGCGCACGGGACGGGACGTCCAGGACCGTCCACTCCGAGCCCTCGCCGGGCGGCACCGCCACCCCGCCCGCCTCCCGGTACGCGCGCAGGAAGCGGCCCCAGGCGTCCGGCGCGAGAACCCCCGCCGCGAACAGCGCCGCGAGGCGCGCGAGGTCCCACACCGGGTCGCCGCGTCCGATGTCCTCCACGTCGATGAACCGCCACGCGTCGCCCTCGCCCGCGCGCACGAGCTGGCCCAAGTGAAAGTCGCCGTGCAGCAGCCGCTCGTTCCGCACGTCAGGGACGGGCGCGTCCCCGCGCACCCAGGCGGGCAGCCCGGCGAACGCCCTCCGCACCGCGTCCGCGGCCTCACCATCCCCGAGGCGGGACACCGCGCGCGCCACCCGCGTCGGACGCCCGAACGGCGGCGTGTCCTCAGGGACCGGGACGGCATGCAGCGCGGCCAGCAGGCGCGCCGCGTCCTCCCAGGGCGGATCGTGGGGATCGACCGGTCTGCCGTAGCGCTCCAGCGTGACCGTCCGGCCTTCGACGTCGAGCGGCGGTCCCAGCGGCGCGTTGAACAGCTCCGGAAGGGACGCGGCGATCTCGACGCGGCGGGTGAACTCCGGCCCGAGGGCCCGTCCGGGACGGTGCGCCTTGGCGACCACGTCCCGGGCCCGGACGACCAGCACACCGTTCCGGTCATAGATGACTTGCGCGGACACCACGCAAGTATCACCCGCCGAAGACCCTCCACCACCCCTCGAAACCCCTGCCTACCTGTCGAAGACCTCCATCTCCCACAGCGAGTAGCCGTACTTCGTCGCCCGCTTCGTCCCGTACATGCGGACGTACCGGGCCTGGACGGGAGTGAAGGACGCGAGGTCCGCGCCGCCGTTCCCGTTCGTCCGCGTATGCACGGTCGTCCATGTGCGGCCGTCCTTGGACACCTGGATCTGGAACGCCGTCGCCGCCGCCTCCCACCGCAGGATCACGCATCCGACCTGCCGCACGGAGCCGAGGTCCACCCGCAGCCATTGCGGATCGGTCCGCTTGCTCGACCAGCGCGTCTTCTGGTTGCCGTCCACGGCGCTCCGCGCCGGGTACCACGACTGCTCAGCGCTGGACGCGGTCGCGGGACGCTTCAAGGCCAGGTTCGTCTTCAGCCGGTACGTCGCGGTGAGCGTCATGTCCTTCCCGACCGTGACGTTGTGCGCTGCCGCGCCCTTGTCGGACCACCCCGCGAACTCGTACGCGCGCCCGCCGACGATCTGCGTCTTGACCGGTGCCGCGACCGACGCCACCGAGCCCTTGATGACCGTTCCGGTGAACGGCGCCTTCGCCGTGCTCTGCCCCTGCGTCAGCGGGATGCCCGCCGGGCTGCTCCGGAGCGTCAGCTTCGCCGTCTTCGGATGCAGCTCCACGCTCCGGGAGTCGGTCAACCCGGACGAGTCGGTCGCGGTCAGCCGCAGCTCCAGCCAGGACGGGTACTCGTGGTCGGGCGCGACGAACGACCCGGACGGCCCGTCCTGCGCGGTGATCTCGTGCGTGTGGCAGGTGCTCGGGCAGTGGTGCATGATCAGCTGCCAGTGCAGCGCGTTGCCGGTGAGCGTGCCGTCCTCGGCGTCGGTCCCCGTTCCCGCGAACGCGATCCGGTCGCCGACCTGCCAGGTCAGCCCGGCCGCCGGCGCGGTGATCCGCGCGACCGGCGGCGTGGACGCCGCCGTGATCCGCAGCGTCGCCGTGTCGGACGCGCCGCGCGCGTCGGTCACCCGCAGCCCCACCTCGTACGTGCCCGCCCTGGTGAACGTGGCGGTCGGCGCGGCGTCGTGCGAGTCCCCGTAAGTCCCGTCGCCGTCGAGGTCCCAGTCGTAGGCGAGCGGCAGGTCGCCGTCCGCGTCGGACGACGCCGACCCGTCGAGCCGGACGGTCAGCGGCAGCCGCCCGCTGACCGTGTCCGACCTGATCGCCGCGACCGGCGGGTTGTTGCCGCCCTCGTACACCCAGCGGACGACGCGTCCGTCGATGACGTCCACGCCGAACAGGTCGCCGTCCGGCCCGCTCTCCAGATCCACGATCGCCCCGGGGGACGGGTCGAACGTCTCCACGCTCTTCGGATCGGGCAGGCCGTCCGCGCCCGCCCGCATCGCCCACACGCACTTGCGCGCGTAGTCGGCGAAGAACAGCGCCCCCCTGTACCGCTGCGGATACGCGCCTCCGTCATAGAACGCGGTGCCACTGATGGCGGAACTGCCCGTCCCGCACGTCTCGTTAGGGACGACCTTCGCGGAGTGCTTGTAGGCGAAAAACGGTGTCTCCACCGCCCCCGCGCCGGCGCTGTACAGCTTCTGGCACGCGGTGAGCCCGACGGCCTCGTAACCGGGGTTGTGGCCCGTCCCCTCGTAACAGGGCCATCCGAAATTGGCGACCTTCGTCAACGGCGTGGGGATGCGGTCGATCTCCTCCCACGTGCTGAGGCCGACGTCGCCCGCCCACACCTCGCTCGTCCCCGGACGGATAGCGAAACGGTAGGGATTGCGGAAGCCGTGCGCGATGATCCGCCGGGCGTTCTCGTCCCCGGCCGTCGCCGGGTTCCCGGGCGCGGCCTTCCCCGTGTCCGGATCGACGCGGATGATCGAACCGTCCAGGCTGGTCGGGTCGTCCGGAGTGCGGACGTCCTGGGCGCGCAGCGAGCCGCCTTCGGCCGAGGGCGCCGCGAGGCTCTCGCCGGGCTTTCCGGGCGGGTCACCACAGGGGTTCTGGGTCTGCCCGTAGTCGGCGTAGGTGTAGCTCGCGCCGTCACCCGCGCCCGCGTAGAGCATGCCGTCCGCGCCGAACCGCAACGTCCCGACCGAGTGGCTGGGGAACTGCTGGCACCAGTCCTCCACCAGCACCTGCTCGGTCACCGGACCGGCGTGCGCCCGCGGCGCGAGCGCGCCCGCCGACTGCACCGGAGGCGTCGGCACCGAGATCCGCCCCGCGACGACGCAGCCGCTCTTGTTCGCGCCGGGCGGGTCCGGGCACTGGTCGTCGCTGCCGTTCGCGGACGGCCACCTCGGGAACGTTCCGCCCAGCTCGCCGTTGAAGGTGTACAGGACGTACACGCGCGGATCGACCGGGAAGTTCGGGTGCAGGGCGAGCCCGAGCAGCCCCCGGTCCCAGCCGTTGAACACCTGTTCCCGCAGGTCCGCGTACACGACCGGGTTCGTGTCGGTGAGCGACTGGAACATCTTCACAATGCCGCTCTTCTCCGCCACGAACACCCGTCCGTCCGGCGCGAACCGCACCGCCGTCGGGTTCGTGAGCCCCGTCAGGACGGTCTGCTGCCGGAACCCGTCGGGCAGCGCCGCCGGCACCGCGCCCCGCGCCGACGCCCCGGTCAGCAGCGCGACCCCCAGCACCACCGCCAGCACCCCGGCCGGCACACCCAGCGAACGCCGCGTCCGCCCTGCCATCCGCCGCCGCGACCGCACGCCCGCCGGACGCCGTTCCCCCACGCCCGCCGGACGCCGCGTGCGCCACCCGGACCTCCCCCGCTCGCCCACGGCCGCGTTCCTCCCGTTCCCCGGTCCGCAGCCGCATGATCAGCCGCGCTTGCAGGGAACGATGAACGAATTCCGCGTTCAGGGGGAGACCAGGACCGAACGTGGCCAGAGGGGGCAAACCGTCAACCTCCGACCACCCGGAGGCGACTAGCCGCTCGCGCCGTCCCGCGGGGCGGTGCGGACCGCGTCGGCCATCCCGTCCGGGATGGACGCGCCGAGCCCGACGGCCAGCGTGCGCAGCAGCGGGAGGAAGACGGTCTCCTCGTCCGCCGGGGTGAAGTGCCCGCCCAGTTCGAGCATCACGTAACCGTGCAGGGCGCTCCAGAACTGCGCGGACACGTCGGCGGGGTCGGCGCCGTCCGCGCCCGGCAGCAGCCCCGCCGACATCGCGCGCTCCGTCGCCTCCACCAGGACGCCGAACGTGCCCGCGCCCTCGGTGAACCGCCCGGTCCGGATCTCCTGGTCGTCCGGGCAGATCTCGGCCAGCACGCTCCCACCGAACATCACCGCGTACAGGTTCGGGTTCGCCAGGGCGTTGGCGCGGTAGGCGGCGGCGAGCCGTGCGAGGTGGGCGAGCGGGTCGTCGCTCGGCGGGACGTCGGCCAGCATCGCCGCCAGCCGCTCGAACCCCTCCTCCACCACCGCCCGCACCAGCTCCGGCATCCCGCCGAAGTGCGTGTACAGGACCATCGTGGACGCCCCGACCTCGGCGGCCACGCGGCGCGCGGTCAGCGCCTTCGGGCCCTCCGTCGCCAGCAGCCGCGCGGCCGCCTCCAGCAGCCGCGTCCGCGTCGGCCCGGTCGGACCCGGCTTGGCCGGAGCCGGTTTGGCCGGAGCCGGACCCGGGTCCGCCGAACCCGTTGACACCTCGCTCATAACAGCGTTATATCCCACATAACACTGTTATTGAGCAGCGGAGGACCCAATGACGAACGGAATCCTGGACGGCCAGTACGCGCCCGTGCACGAGGAGCTGACCGTCACCGAACTGGAGACCACCGGAGAGATCCCCGCCCACCTCGACGGCCGGTACGCCCGCATCGGCCCCAACCCGTTCGACGACCCCGACCCCGCGACGTACCACCTGTTCACCGGCGACGGCATGGTCCACGGCGTCCGGCTGCGCGACGGCCGCGCCGAGTGGTACCGCAACC
>NZ_JBFAOF010000239.1:0-8824 GCF_040675125.1 Spirillospora sp. NPDC049652
CGCGCCGAGCATCACCGCGTACGCCACCTCCAAGCTGGCCGTCGCGCACTGGGTGCGGCGGACGGCCGTCACGCCGGAGTGGGCGCGGCGGGGCGTGCTGCTCAACGCGATCGCCCCCGGCGCGGTGCTGACGCCGCTGATGACCGGGTCCACCGGCGGCGCGGCCTTCGAGGACCCCGACGAGTTCCCCACCCCGATGCCGCTCGGGAGGTTCGGGCAGGCCGAGGACATCGCGTTCTGGGTGCACCAGTTCCTGCGACCCGAGGCGCGGTTCACCACGGGCGCCGTCCTGTACGTGGACGGCGGCACCGACGCGGCCATGCGCCCGGACGGCCATCCGTCCGCGATGACGTTCTGAGGAGACGACCGTGACGACCACCGAACCCGACGGCTCCGCCGCCCCCTCGGCCCCCGAGGTGTTCGAGCCCGCGCGGCTGGGCCCGCTGACGCTGCGCAACCGGGTCATCAAGGCGGCCACGTTCGAGGGGATGAGCCGCGGCGCGCTCGTCTCGGACGAGCTGGTCGAGTTCCACCGGCGGCACGCCGCGGGCGGGGTCGGCATGACGACGGTCGCGTACTGCGCCGTCCAGCCCGAGGGGCGCACCGAGCGTAACCAGATCTGGATGCGGCCCGAGGCCGTCCCCGGGCTGCGGCGGCTCGCCGACGCCGTGCACGCCGAGGGCGCGGCGGTGTCGGCGCAGATCGGGCACGCGGGACCGGTCGCCAACAGCCGCTCCAACCGGGTGGCGTCCCTCGCGCCGGTCGGGATGTTCAACCCGCAGAGCCTGCAGCGGACGCGGCCGGCCACCGAGGCGGACATCCAGCGCATCACGGCCGCGCACGGGACCGCCGCGCGGCTGGCGGTCGAGGCGGGCTTCGACGCCGTGGAGGTCCACCTCGGCCACAACTACTTCGCCAGCTCGTTCCTCAGCCCCCGGATCAACCGGCGCGAGGACGGCTACGGCGGCTCGCTGGAGAACCGGGCGAAGGTCGCGCGCGGCGTGGCGCGGGCCGTCCGGGACGAGGTCGGCGACCGGATCGCCGTGCTCGCCAAGCTGAACATGGACGACGGCGTCCGCGGGGGCCTCCGCCCGGAGGAGAGCGTCCAGGTGGCGCGGTGGCTGGAGGAGGACGGCTCGGTCGACGCGCTCGAACTGACGGCGGGCAGCTCCCTGCTGAACCCGATGTACCTGTTCCGCGGGGACGCGCCCGTCAAGGAGTTCGCCGCTACCTTCCCCCAGCCGCAGCGGCTCGGCATCCGGCTCGTCGGGAAGCGGTTCATCCGCTCCTACCCGTACGAGGAGGCGTTCCTGCTGCCGACGGCCAAGCGGTTCCGCGCCGCCCTGGACCTGCCGCTCGTCCTGCTCGGCGGCATCACCGGACGCGCCACGATGGACCTGGCCATGGCCGAGGGCTTCCAGTTCGTCGCGATGGCGCGGGCGCTGCTGCGCGAGCCCGACCTGGTCAACCGGATCCAGGCCGAGCCCGCGACGCCGTCGCTGTGCGTGCACTGCAACAAGTGCATGCCGACCATCTTCAGCGGCACCCGCTGCGTCCTCGCGCCCTAAATGAGTCCCAGGGCCGTTGCCAGGCGCGCGCGGTGCGTGCGCGGCGCGCCCAGCATGAGCTCGTCGGCCTTGGCGCGCTTGTAGTACAGGTGCGCGTCGTGCTCCCAGGTGAACCCGATGCCGCCGTGCAGGAGCAGGTGGTCCCTGGCGACCTGGAAGTAGGCGCGGCCCAGGAAGGACGCGGCGAGCGCGGCGGCCTCCGGCAGCTCGTCCGGGGCCTCGTCCGCCGCCCACACCGCGTACCGGACGACCGACTCGGCCTGTTCGAGGACGCAGTGCATGTCGGCGAGCTTGTGCTTCACCCCCTGGAACGACCCGACGTACCGGCCGAACTGGACGCGCAGCTTCGCGTACTCGACGATCACGTCCAGGCAGCGCCGCAGCCCGCCGAGCTGCTCGGCGGCCAGCAGCACGCGCGCGACGTCCGCCGTACGGTCGATCACCGCGCCCGCGTCGGACGGCCCGAGCAGCCGCGCCGGGACCCCGCCCAGCTCCACCCGCGCCTGCGGACGGGTGAGGTCGAACGAGGTCAGCGGCGTGACGGCGAGGCCGGGCGCGTCCGGAGCGACGGCGAAGACGCCCCGGCGGTCCGTCCCGGTCGAGGCGACCACGAGCAGGAGGCCGGCGGCCGTGGCGTCCGGCACGCGTTCGACCATGCCCTCCAGCACCCACTCGCCCCGGTCGAGGAGCCGTCCGGCCGGCAGGGCCTCCTCCGGAGCGGCCAGCACGGCGACCGTCTCCCCCGAGGCGACGTCCGGCAGCAGGTCCTTGGCGTCGAGGGCGACGAGCAGCGACGCCGCGACGACCGCCGAGAAGTACGGGACGGGCGCCAGCGCCGCACCCAGCTCCTCCAGGACGGCCGCGACCTCGCCGAACCCGGCCCCCGACCCGCCGTGCTCCTCCGGCACCGCGAGCCCTGCCAGGCCCAGCTCGGACGAGAGCCGCGCCCAGGCCGTCCGGTCGTACGGCTCGTCCGAGCCGGCGACCTCGCGGACCCGCGCCATCGGCACCCGGTCGGCCAGGAAGGACCGCACGGTCGCGGCCAGCTCCCGCTGCTCCTCGGTCGGGATGAGCCTCACTCGCCGTCCTCCTTGGCCTGCGTGCCGACCTTCAGCGCCTTGAACGGGATGTTCCGGTCGAGCTGCGGTTCGCGCGGCAGGCCGAGCACCCGGTCGCCGATGATGTTGCGCATGATCTCGTTGGTGCCGCCACCGAGCGCCATGCCGGGGGCCCAGGCGAGCGCCCGCGCGATCGGGCCGTCCCCGGCCAGGCACTCCGGGCCGAGGATCTGGCTCGCCAGGTCGGCGCTCGCGAGGGTCAGGTCGGCGAGCAGCAGCTTGCTCACCGAACCGCGCGCGCCCGGCTGGATCCCGGCCTTCACCTCCTGCGACATCCGCGCGTTGAGCAGGTCGAAGGCGCGTTCCCGCAGGTAGAGGTCCAGCAGCAGGTCGCGGACGCCCGGCTCGCCGAGCAGGCCGCGCTCGCGGGCGGCGGTACGCAGCGCCGCGAACGACGCGGGCCGCTCGGTGCGGGTCGCGCCCATCCCGATCGACACCCGCTCGTGCAGCAGCGTCGTGACGGCCGCCGACCAGCCGCCGTCCACCTCGCCGACCACGTTCTCCGCCGGCACCCGGACGCCGGTGAAGAAGACCTCGTTGAAGTGCGACTCGCCGGTCATGTCGCGCAGCGGCCGGACGTCCACGCCCGGGTCGCGCATGTCCACCACGAACATCGTGATGCCCTGGTGCTTGGGCACGTCCGGGTCGGTGCGGGCGATCAGCAGCCCGAAGTCGGCCTGCCGCGCGACCGACGTCCACACCTTCTGGCCGTCGACCACCCAGTGGTCGCCGTCCCGGACCGCGCGGGTCTGCAGGGACGCCACGTCCGACCCCGCGCCGGGCTCGGAGAACATCTGGCACCAGATCTCCTCGCCGCGCAGCAGCGGCCGGAGGTACCGGCGCTTCTGCTCCTCGGTGCCGAGCGACAGCAGCGTCGGCCCGCACATGCCGAGGCCGATCCCGAACACGCCGACCGGCAGCGGGAAGTCGGCCGCGGCCTGCTGGAAGGCGCGCTCCTCGGCCGCCGACAGCCCGCGTCCGCCGTAGGCGGCGGGCCACGTGATCCCCACGTACCCCGCGTCGTAGAGGTCGGCCATGAACGCGCGGGCCTGCGGCAGGTCCGGATCGGGCGGCAGGTCGGCCGTCCGTTCCGCGAGCCAGGCCCGGGCCCGGCTGCGGTACTCGTCGAGATCCGTCACGGGCGGCTCCTCCCGGAGGCGACGCGACACCCGCGGCGTCCGGCCCGCAGGGGCCGCCGCCACGCGTGTCAGTACGCGCTTACGCTAGCGCCCCGAACCCGGTTCGGTCACCCGTGGGGACACCCGCCTTCCGCATGAGGACAGCGAGAAGGGCCTCCCGGGAACCCATCCGGGAGGCCCTCCGCACCGCGCTACTCAGCGAATGTCACCGCGCCTGCTCGGCGAACGTCACCGCGACCGTGAGCGGGCCGTCCGCGCCGCCGTCCAGGTCGAGTTCGGCGATGCGGCCCGCCGCCCGCAGGTCCTCGGCGACCCGCTGGAGGTCACCGGCCCGCTCGCCGGTGACCGCCGCGCGCGACAGCTCCGTGCGCATCGACACCTTCGCGTCCGACTTGGCCTTGCGGACCTGGCGCAGCGCCTCGGCCGCGACGCCCAGCAGGGACGCGTCACCGCCGTCCGGCAGCTCGGCCGCCGCAGGCCAGGCGGCGCGGTGGACCGAGCCCTCCTGCCACCACGACCAGACCTCCTCGGTCACGAACGGCAGGAACGGCGCGAACAGCCGCAGCAGCACCGACAGCGCCCGGTTCAGCGCCGCCCGCGCGGACGCCGCCTCCGCCCCGGACCCGTACGCGCGCTGCTTCACCAGCTCCAGGTAGTCGTCGCAGAACTGCCAGAAGAACCGCTCGGTGCGCTCCAGGGCCCGCGCGTAGTCGTAGGACTCGAACGCCTCGGTCGCCTCGCCGACCAGCCCGCGCAGGGCGGCCAGCATCGCCAGGTCGCCCGGGTACCAGATCGCCTCGCCGTCGACGCCCTCGTCGAGCGGCTGCTCGGCGAAGCCCAGCACGAACTTCGACGCGTTCAGGATCTTGATCGCGAGCCGCCGGCCGACCTTGATCTGCCCGGTGTCGAACGCGGTGTCGGTGCCCGGACGGCCGCTCGCCGCCCAGTACCGGACCGCGTCCGAGCCGTACTCCTGGAGCAGCCCGATCGGCGTGACGACGTTGCCCTTGGACTTGGACATCTTCTTGCGGTCCGGGTCCAGGATCCAGCCGGCCAGGGCGGCGGCCTTCCACGGCAGCGACCCGTTCTCCAGGTGCGCCCGGACGACCGTGGAGAACAGCCACGTCCGGATGATGTCGTGCCCCTGCGGCCGCAGGCTGTAGGGGAACACGCGCGCGAACAGGTCGGGGTCGCGCTCCCAGCCGCCCGCGATCTGCGGGGTCAGCGAGGACGTCGCCCAGGTGTCCATGACGTCCGGGTCGCCGGTGAAGCCGTCCGGCTTGCCGCGCTGGTCCTCGGTGAAGCCGGGCGGGACGTCCGACGCCGGGTCGACCGGCAGCGCGTCCTCGGCCGGGACGATCGGCTCGCCGTAGACCGGCTCGCCCGCCGCGTCCAGCCGGTACCAGACCGGGATCGGGACGCCGTAGAACCGCTGCCGGGAGATCAGCCAGTCGCCGTTCAGCCCCTCGACCCAGTTCTCGTACCGGGCGCGCATGTACGCCGGGTACCACTCCAGCTCGCGGCCGCGCTCCAGCAGCTCGGCGCGCAGCTCCGGCCCGCGCCCGCCGTTGCGGATGTACCACTGCCGCGTCGTGACGATCTCCAGGGGCTTGGAGCCCTTCTCGAAGAACTTCACCGCCCGGACGACCTTGCGGGGCTCGCCCTCCAGGTCGCCGGACTCGCCGAGCAGCTCCAGCATCCGCTCGCGCGCCGAGTGGACGGTCTTCCCGGCCAGCTCCGCGTACGCCTCCGCCGGGACCCCCGCGGGCGGCTCGGCGACGAACCGGCCGTCCCACCCGACGACCGCGCGGGTCGGCAGGTCGAGCTCGCGCCACCAGGTGACGTCGGTGACGTCGCCGAACGTGCAGATCATCGCGATGCCGGACCCCTTGTCCGGCTCGGCCAGCCGGTGCGCCAGGACCGGCACCTCGACGCCGAAGACCGGCGTGCGGACCGTCGTCCCGAACAGGTCGCGGTACCGCTCGTCGTCCGGGTGCGCGACGAGCGCGACGCACGCGGGCAGCAGCTCCGGACGCGTCGTCTCGATGTGCACCGCCCGGCCGCCGCCGGCGTGGAACCGCAGCCGGTGGAACGCGCCGGGCTGCTCCCGGTCCTCCAGCTCGGCCTGCGCGACGGCCGTGCGGAACGTGACGTCCCACAGCGTCGGGGCCTCCGACAGGTACGCCTCGCCGCGCCGCAGGTTGCGCAGGAACGCCTTCTGCGACGCGGCCCGCGCGCGCTCGCCGATCGTCGTGTAG
The DNA here is from genome assembly GCF_040675125.1 of Spirillospora sp. NPDC049652. NCBI lineage: Bacteria > Bacillati > Actinomycetota > Actinomycetes > Streptosporangiales > Thermomonosporaceae > Spirillospora > Spirillospora sp. NPDC049652. The sequence goes on from NZ_JBFAOF010000239.1 coordinate 6,084, forward strand.
AGCAGGCTCCAGTCGACCGACAGGCCGACGCGGCGCCAGGTCTCCTCGAACGCCTTCTCGTCGATCCCGGTCAGCCGGTCGCACAGCTCGATGAAGTTCCGGCGCGAGATCGCGACCTGCCGCTTGGCGTCCGGCTTCTCCGGCGGCTCGAACGCCGGGTCGTACGGCAGCGACGCGTCGCCCCGCACGCCGAAGTGGTTCTGGACGCGGCGCTCGGTGGGCAGCCCGTTGTCGTCCCACCCGATCGGGTAGAAGACCTCCTGGCCGCGCATCCGGCGGTAGCGGGCGATCGTGTCGGTGTGGGTGTAGGAGAACACGTGCCCGACGTGCAGCGATCCGCTGACCGTGGGCGGCGGCGTGTCGATCGAGTAGACCTCGCCGGCCGGGCGGGACCGGTCGAACCGGTAGGTCCCGTCGTCCTCCCAAGTGCGTACCCACTTCTCCTCAAGGCCGTCCAAGGAGGGCTGAGAGGGGACGTTCGGGGTACGCGGTGGGATGTTCATGCGGCAATGCTATTGACCGCCGGACGCTGGTCGGTTCGTTTTTCCGCCCGCCGCGCCCCAGCGTGCGGCGCTCTGCGGCGGGGACGGGTCCGATAGCGTCGGGGCAGGAAAGGAACGGGAGGTATCGATGGCGGACAAGGGTGACCTCGGCTGGCGGGTGATGGCCGGGGCCGCGGCCTTCGCGGGCGGCTTCGTCGCCAAGAAGGCGATCATCATGGCGTGGAAGAAGGGCACCGGCAAGGAGCCGCCGACCAACCCCGAGTCGCCGGAGGTCGCGCTCACCGAGGCCGTCGCCTGGGCCGTGATCATGGGCGTCGGGGTGGAGGTCGCGCGGCTGCTGGCCACCCGCGCGGCGGCGCACCAGTGGTCGAAGGGCACGGGCGAGCTGCCGAGCCAGCTGCGCGCCGACGTCTGACCGGCCCCGGCCGGGCATTGGACGACGCGTCCAGTATCGTGGTCGGTCCCCCGGCGACGAAGGGATCGACCACGATGCTGCTGGACCGGATCCGCCTGCCCTTCGAGGACGAGCTGCGCGCCGAGCGCTTCCGGCTGATCGAGACGCTGGACGGGCTGTCCGACGACGACTTCGACGCCGGGACGACGCTGTGCTCCGCATGGGCCCCGCGCGACGTCCTCGGCCACGTGATCGGGCTCGACTACTTCGTCGGCTCCTACCTGCCGTTCGGGCCGCGGATCAACACCGCCAACCAGGCCCAGGCCGACCGGGCCCGCGCGGTCTCCCGCGAGCGGCTGATGCAGTGGGCCCGGCACTGGGCCGACAACCCCAGCACCACCAGCAGGATCGGGGCGCCCGTCCTGCTCGGCGACCTCGGCGTCCACCACCAGGACGTGGTCCGCGGCCTCGGTCTCACCCGGCGCGTCCCGGACGGGACGGCCACCGCGATCTTCCGTGAGGGCCTCCAGCTCAGCATGTGGCTGAACCGGCGGGTGCTGCGGCACCGCCTCGAACCGACCGACGGGCACCGCCCGGTCGCCCTGCCGAGCGCCAAGAACGGCCCGGTCGTGCGCGGAACCCGCGAGGCGCTCGGGATGTGGCTCTGCGGCCGCGACTCCGTCGCCGGCGAACTCGAGTTCGCCTGAGCGGCCGGACGCGCGAACCCCCGCCAGGCCGCCGAGGCTGGAGGGCTGCCCCCGGCCGGGCGAGGTCCAGCGCGCTCACGGTGTTCAGAGCATGAACCCGGTCCTGAGGACGAACGAAGGCCCCGCCCAGATGCACTGGGCGGGGCCTTCGTCCTTCGCATGTGCTCGGCGGAGGGCGACCGGGGGGGAGCTGGTCAGCTCGGGAGACGGGGGTGTTCGCCGGGGAGTTCGGGGGCCGGGCCGCCGATCTCGCGCAGGTCCTCGCGGATGCTCTGGGCGAGCTTCTTGGTGGCGGTCCGGTTGAGCGCGGCCCCGGCGGCCGCGCCGGTCAGGAACGGGCCCATCGTCGAGAGGCTGCGCCCGAGGGTGCGCAGCATGCGCTTGCGCAGCGCCGCCTTGGACGCCGCGCCGACCGCCCCGGTCAGCGAGCCGCCCTCCAGCGGGTTGATGCCGCGCTGCCGGGCCCAGGCGGTGGCGAACGCCGCGGCCCGGGCCGCGCCCGAACCCTGCACCCGCACGTCGTAGACCTCGTGCAGCTCGGCGATCATCTTGACCTCGACCGCCGCGACCACCAGCGTCTCGGCGGCCAGCTGGGCGGGGGCGGACAGCAGCAGCGGGGGCGCGGCGAACTCGACGGCCGCCAGCGCCCCGCCCGCCGCGCCCACGGCGGTGGTGGTGTTGACGGCGACCCTCACCAGGTTGTCGGCCAGCGCCTCACCGCTGAGGCCGTGGTGGTGGGCCGACAGCGTGGCCCGGTCGCGGATCGGCACGTGCGGGACGATCGCGGTGAACAGGTCGGCCAGCCAGCGGCCGCGCGCCACGCCCTTGGCGCCGGCGGCGCGGGCGTTGGCGGCGAGGAGCCGGGTGAGCCGGGCGAGCAGGCGGCCGCGGGTCTCGCGGTCCATCCCGTCGTCGGCGGCGAGCCGCCCGACCAGTTCACCGATCTCCCGGTCGGTCCCCGGACCGACCGGCTCGGGCGTCCCGGGGGACGCCGCACCGGGCGTGGCGACGGACGCCGTCTCGGACGTCCCGCCCGGTGCGGTCGCGCCCTCGCCGCCGGGCGCGGAGCCCGGCGGGTCGGCGGACGCGGAAGAGGACGGGTGCGCGCCCGGCGCCGCGGAGGCGGCACCCGGCGCG
>NZ_JBFAOF010000240.1:0-8772 GCF_040675125.1 Spirillospora sp. NPDC049652
TGGTGATCGTCTCCAGCGGGACGACGCCCGAGTTCGGCGGCGCCCTGTTCGCCGGGGCGCCCGGCTACTCGCTGTCCAAGCAGGCCCTCAACGGCCTGACCGCCATGCTGGCCGCCCAGACCGAGGGAACCGGCGTGCTGGTCAACGCCGTCAACCCCGGACGGGTGCGCACTCGGATGATGCCGGGTCAGCAGCGCCGGCCCGAGGACGTCGCGCCGCGCATCGTGGACGTCGCGCTGCTCGGCGACGACGGCCCGACCGGCGGGTTCCTCAGCGCAACGCCGCCTGGGCGATGAGGTCGGCCTGCCCCGGATCGCGGACGCAGGGGAACAGGATCAGTTCGTCGCAGCCGGCCGCCCGGTAGCCCGCGACGAACTCCCGCACCGCGTCCGGCGTGGACAGGACGCTGCGCACCGCCATGTCGGTCTTCCAACCGGTGAACGCGTACCAGCCGGTCAGATGGTGGCGGGCCTCGTTGAGCGCGGCGTCCCCGCCCAGCGCCACGTAGGCGATCGCGGCCAGCCGCGGCTGGTCCGGACGGCCCGCCGCGAGCCACGCCTTCCGCGCGCGCGAGGCCAGTTCGCCGTACGCGGACGCCGACGAGCCGCCCGCGATCCAGCCGTCACCGTGGACGGCGGCGCGGTTCATCGCCCGCTCGGAGTGGCCGCCGAACAGTATCGGCGGACAGCCCTTGGTCGGGCGCGGACCGGGCACCGGACCGTCCGACCCGCCGTCGCAGAACGCGCGCAACTGGCCCACGAACTCCTCCAGGCGGGCACCGCGTCCGGAGAACTCGGTGCCGGAGGCGATGTAGTCGTCGTCCCGTCCCCCCGCCGCGACGCCGACCGTGAGACGCCCGCCCGAAAGCCGGTCCAGGCTCGCGAGCTGCTTGACCAGGAGCGCGCGGTCGGCGCGGTAGGCGGCGATCAGGATGCTGGTCGTGAGCCGGATGCGGCGGGTCGCGCCGGCGGCGACGGCGAGCGCGGTCAGCGGCTCGTACACGTCGTACATCAGCCGGTCGAGCGCGCCGAGCGAGGCGAAGCCGAGGTCCTCCGCGCGGCGCGACCAGTCCACCAGCAGGGTGCCGTCGATGCCCGGGAGCCAGGTCGGCAGGCCGATTCCGATGTCCATGTGCGTCCTTTCAGAAGCCGCCGTCGACGTTGATCGTCGTTCCGGTGATGTAGCCGGACGCGTCGCCGGCGAGGAACAGCACGACGGCGGCGACCTCGGCGGGGGTGCCGAGGCGGCCGAGCGCGGTCATGCCGCGGATGATGTCGGCGACCGGGGGCGGCGGGCCGCCGCCGGGCCGGGTCACGATCACGCCGGGCGCGACGGTGTTGACCCGGTCGCCGCGTCCGCCGACCTCGCGGGCGAGCGAGCGGGTGAGCCCGTCGAGGGCCGTCTTGGACGCGCCGTAGTGGGCGCTCTGCGGCCGTCCGCGGTGCCCGGCGACCGCGCCGACGTTGATGATCGACCCGCCGTCCGAGAGCAGCGGCAGGACGGCCCGCGTCACGGTGAAGCAGCCGGTCAGGTTCGTCTCCAGCACGCGGTGCCACTCGGCCGGGGACAGCTCGTCCAGGGGCGACCGCGCGTCCACGCCGACGTTGTTGACCAGCACGTCCAGGCCGCCGAGGGACCCGGCCAGCTCACGCACCCGCCGTTCGTCGGTGACGTCGGCCTGGACGACGCGGTGCCGCTCGTCCAGCGCCTTGAGTTCGCGGGCGAGGCCGTCGGCGGCCTCGCCGGGCGAACGGTGGCAGGCCACCGTCACGGCTCCGGCGCGGGCGAAGGCCAGCACCGTCTCGCGGCCGATGCCGCGCGTGCCGCCCGTGACCAGGACGCGCTTGCCCGCCAGCCCGAATTCCACCGGTGCCTCCCTCGCCGCCGCGGATGCTTCGCCAGATCGTCCGGCCGGCGGCTCGCGCGGGACTGGAGCCGGGCTCGCGGGCCGCCGTCGAGCCGGTCTCGACCGCCCCCGGACCCCGCGCTCGCAGCATGGCGGCGACCCGAGAGGAGACCGCATGCACCGGACGCTGATCGTCGCGCGCATGGCGCCCACCGAGGCGGACGACGTCGCGCAGATCTTCCGCGACTCCGACAGCACCGACCTGCCGCACATGGTCGGGGTGTCACGGCGCACCCTGTTCCGCTTCCACGACCTGTACTTCCACCTGGTCGAGGCGGACGACGACGTCACCCCGAACCTGTACAAGGCCCGCAGCCACCCGCTGTACAAGGAGATCAACGAGCGGCTGTCGCAGCACATCCGGCCCTACGACCCCAACTGGCGGGAGCCGAAGGACGCGATGGCCGAGCCCTTCTACGTCTGGGACCCGCGGCGGTGAGCAGCGACGAGACCACGGTGCTGATCGTCGGCGCGGGCCCGGTGGGGCTCTCGGCGGCGGCGTTCCTCGGGCGCTACGGCGTCCCGGTGCTGCTGGTGGAGAAGCGTCCCGACACCTCGGTGCTGCCCCGCGCGCCCGGCCTGCAGGCGCGGACCATGGAGATCTTCCGGGCCGCCGGGCTCGGCGACCGCGTCCGCGCGCTGGAGATCGGCGACTCGCACCCGTTCTTCGAGGGCGGCATCCTGCGCTGCCGCACCTACGCCGAGATCGCCGACGCCGAGGTCGTCGAGGCCCCCTCGCTGGACGGCCCGGACATCAGCCCCGAACGCGTCATGGGCTGCGGCCAGGACCGCTACGAGGTCGTCCTCGCCGACCGGGCCCGCGAACTCGGCGCGGAGCTGCGGTTCGGCGTCCGGCTGTGCTCGCTCGACCAGGACGCGAACGGCGTCACCGCCCGGGTGCGCGACGTCGCGACGGACGAGATCCGCGAGATCCGCGCGCGATACCTCATCGGCGCGGACGGCGCGGGTTCCACGGTCCGCGAGGCGCTCGGCGTTCCCCGTTCGGGGCGCGGCACGGTGTTCGACGCGCTGAGCATCTACTTCCGCGCGCCCGAACTGGAGGAGGTCCTCAAGGACCGGCCGTTCATCCTCTGCTACGCGACCGCCGGGGGGACGATGACCGGGCTGTCCCGGCTGCACGGCCGCGACCCGTGGCTCGCCGCGCCCGTCTACCACCCGGAGCGGGGCGAGAAGCCCGAGGACTTCACCGACGAACGCTGCGTCGAGATCGTCCGCCGGGCGGCGGGGCTGCCCCGGATGGACGTCGAGGTCGTCGCGAAGGTGCCGTGGCAGGGCGCGCAGCTCGTCGCCGAGCGGTTCCGGGCGGGCCGGGTGTTCCTGGCGGGCGACGCCGCGCACGTGCACCCGCCCGCCGGGGGCTTCGGCGCGAACACCGGCATCCACGACGCGCACAACCTGGCCTGGAAACTCGCCGGGGTGCTGCACGGATGGGCCGGGGACGCGCTGCTGGGCAGCTACCACGACGAACGGCACGCGGTCGGCGCCGCGATGGCCGAGCAGGCGATGATCCGCAACCGCATCCGGCACGGCTACGCCGACGACCAGGTCAAGGCCGCGATGGTGGACGACATCGTCATCACCCTCGGCTACCGCTACCGCTCGTCCTCGATCGTCGCGGACGACGAGCGGCCGGTGCTCACCGGCCCGCTGTCGCTGACCGGCGAACCCGGCACCCGCGCCCCGCACGTGTGGCTCGACCGCGACGGCGAACGCCTGTCCACCATCGACCTGTTCTGGGACTCCTACGTCCTGCTGACCGCCTCGGAGGCGTGGCGGACGGCGGCCGCCGCGGTCGCCGAGCACACCCCGGTCCCGCTGCGCGCGGTGCGGATCGGCCCCGGCGGCGACTGCACCGCGCCGGGCGCCGACTGGACCGCGGCCTACGGCATCGGCCCGGACGACGCCGTCCTGGTCCGTCCGGACGCCTTCGTGGCCTGGCGCAGCACCGGCCAGGACAGCACCGGCCAGGACGGCGCCGATCGGGAGACCGTCCTGTCCGATGTCCTGGCCAAGGCGGCGGGCCGGACGGACGGCACCGGCGTGCCGGCATCCGCGCAGCCGTCCGGAGGACGGCCCGGCCGCGACCTCTCCGCGCGGGCCCCGGGCCGCCGATGATGCGCGACCGGCTGGCACGACGCGCCGCGCCGGTGCTCGCCCAGATCAAGGAGCACCCGTTCTGGGAAGGGCTCCGGCGCGGCACCCTCGCGCCGGAGGTCCTGCGCCGCTTCGCCGAACAGGACGCCCACCACGTCGTCCCTTCCTACGCGCGGGCCCTGGCCCGCTGCGCCGCCCTGGCCGACGACGACGCGCACGGCGAGCTGCTGGCCCAGGCCTCCGCCGCCACCTTCGGCTCCCTGCCCCGCCTCCACACCCAGCTGGCCGCCCTGCCGCCGTCGCGTGATGACGAGCCCCCCGCTGGAGGTGATGAGCCGCCCGACAGGACGGATTCGGGACGACGGCTCGGCGGCGCCGGGGGCGGGGTCGGCGGCTGGGCGGCGTACTGCTCGCTCATGCTCGCCGCGCCCGAGAGCGGGTTCGCGGCGGGCGTGGGGGCGCTGCTGCCCATGACGTGGTTCCACCTCGAGGTGGGGGAGGACCTGCGGGCGCGCTACGCGCGGGACGCGCGGTACGCGGGGTGGATCGAGGCGTACCTGCCCGACCCGGGGTTCTTCCCGGGGTATGTCGACGCGTTCATCGCGATGGTGGACGAGGTCGGCGAGACCGCCTCGGACGGCGCCCGTGAGCTGCTGGAGCAGTTCTTTGGGCGGGCGGCGCGACTGGAGTGGGAATTCGTCGATTTCGTGTGGCGGGCGAACGCCTCACCGAAGTGACAGAGCATGACACAAGTGCGGACACGCGCGCATGCGGCGGCCCGCTTCTCTGGTCGCCATCCCTCCCCACCGTGGTGGATAGCAGAGAAGCGGGAGTTCGAATGTGAATTAATTCTCACTGGCCGATGACGCTGGGTGGTTGGCGGGGACTTTGTGTCATTGCCGCCCCGGCGGGGCGGCCGAACACAAGCGGGCGTCGAGCGTCTTTCGAGGTCGGACCATGCATGATGCGCCGGTGTCGGGCTCGGCGGCGTGAGCACGGCCAGGGGCAGAGTCGACTTCGAGGGGGGATCCAAAAGCTTATCCGACCGGTCTTCTCGTTTTCAAGACGGGACGGGCGCCCGCACGCGCACTCCGCGTTTGACAGCCGTTGATCTCCGCCGCAGATCGGATAACACTCAGATCAAGATACCTGGAAGATCGACTTGGGTGGAGGTCCCAGGAATGCAGTTCAGAATTCTCGGTCCACTCTGGGTGGCCAATGGAGAAATGGAACTGACTCCGACGGCGCCGAAAGTCCGTCAGGTTCTGGCCTTTCTTCTGGTGCGCTGCGGAAAACTCGTCCAAGTCGGCGAGCTGATCAACGAGCTCTGGGGCGAGAACGCGCCCAACAGCGCGATGACGACCCTGCAGACCTACATCTACAAGCTGCGCAAGGACCTGCTGGAGCACTGCGAGGGCGCGGCCCTGCACACCCGCGTCTCGGGCTACCTGCTGGAGGCCCCGGCGGACCGGGGCGACCTGCGGGCGTTCGAGGTCCTCGCCAAGGACGGCCGGGCGGCGCTGGAGTCGGGCGACCCGGCGAGCGCCTCCGACCTGCTCTCCGAGGCGCTGGGGCAGTGGCGCGGGCCCGCGCTCGCGGACGTGTCGCTCGGCGAGATCCTGTCCGCGCACGCGACGCGGCTGGAGGAGGAGCGGCTGCGGGTCATGGAGCAGCGCATCACCGCCGACCTGGAGCTGGGCCGCCACCAGCAGCTCATCAGCGAGCTCAAGATGCTCGTCTCGGAGCACCCGCTGAACGAGCGCTTCTACGCCGACCTGATGATCGCGCTCAACCGGTCGGGACGGCGGTACGAGGCGCTGTCGGTGTACCGGGGGCTGCGCACCCAGCTGGTCGACGAGCTCGGGATGGAACCGTCCCCGGCCGTGCAGCGGCTGCACCTGTCGCTGCTCAACCCCGACGCCGACGCCGTCCCGGAGGCGGCGGACGTCCCGGCGGCGCCCCTGGTCGTCCGCTCCCCGGCGCTGCTGTCGCCGGCGCAGCTCCCGCCCGACCTGCCCGACTTCATCGGCCGCGCCGACATCCTGGAGCGCGCCAGGGCACGGCTGCTGCCGCCCGGCGCGACCCCGACGTCGAGCCGCGCGGTCGCCATCTCCGGAATGCCCGGAGTGGGAAAGACGGTCCTGGCGCTGCGCGTGGGGCACGCCCTGCGCGCGGAATTCCCCGACGGCCAACTGTTCGCCGACCTTCGCGGCAGCACCTCCAACCCCGCCTCCCCGAAGGACGTCCTCACCCAATTCCTGCACGCGGTCGGCGTCCCTAAGAGCGACATTCCCGATTCGCTCCAGGAGCGCGCCAAGCTCTACCGGACGTGGAGCACGGGCAAGCGCATGCTCGTGCTCCTCGACGACGCGCACTCGGCCGCGCAGATCACCCCGCTGCTGCCGGCCTCGCCGACCGGCGCGGTGATCGTCACGACCCGGCGCGGCCTGCACAGCGTGCCCGGCCTGCGGCACCTGGAGCTGGCCGAGATGCCGCTCGACAAGGCCGTCAAGCTGATCGAGTCGGCCAGCGGGCGGGTGTTCGCCGGGTCGGAGCGCCGGGCCGCCGAACGCGCCGCCGAGCTGTGCGGACGGCTGCCCCTCGCCCTGCGCGGGGTCGGTTCGAGGCTCGCCGCGACCCCCGCCTGGTCGATCGGCACGCTGGTCGCGCGGATGGAGGACATCCGGTCGCGCCTGGACCTGCTCACCTTCGCCGACCTGGACGTGCGGGCCCGGCTCGCGTCCGGGTACCGGGCGCTCGCCCCCTGCGACCAGAGCCTGTTCCGGCTGGTCAGTCTGCTGCCGACACCGGACTTCACCCCGCTGGTGGTGGACCGCCTGGTCGGCGGCGGGGTGGACGTGGTCGAGAGCGGCCTGTTCCGGCTGGTCGACAACCACCTGCTCGAGGTCTGCTGGGGCCCCGACGCGGAGACCCGCTACCGGATGAACGACCTCCTCAAGATCTTCGCGCGCGAGTGCCTGAGCAGCGAGATCGTGGAGCTGGGAGGGCACGGCGCGCTGGCGGCGGGGGAGGTGAACGTGTTGCGGGGCGAGCACGAGGTCCCGATCACCCGGGAATCGGGCGGTCTCCAAATGCCCCCGCCGCCCCCCTCCGACGCTCCGGCGTCCCCGTCCGAACTCCAGGCGCCGCCGGCCGACCGGCCGCGGCGTATCTCGAACCCGCGGGCCGCGCTGCGCCCCATTCGCAAGCGGGCAGGTTGGAAGGCCGATATCGGCCATGACGAAACGTGTTCACCGCATGTCAACGGCTTGGTGGAGGCGCCCGGAGAGGGCTGAGCTCCGGACGGCGCACCACCGGAAGTCCACGCTCCCCCCGTCCTCCACTCCGTCCTCCACTCCGCGTGCAGCGGCGCTCTAGCACCGCCTTCCAAGGTGACGGGACCGCATCCCCCACCGAGGAGACAGGGATGGCCAGATTCACGGTCGACGACGTCCGCCGCATCCTGCGTGAGTGCGCGGGCGAACCCGACGCTATCGACCTGGACACCGACATCGGCGCCGTCAGCTTCGAGGAGATGGGCTACGACTCGCTGGCCGTCCTGGAGCTGGCGTCGCGCATCCAGCAGGAGTTCACCGTCAGCATCCCCGACGAGCTCGTCACGGACCTGCCCACCCCCGAGGCCGTGGTCGGCTATGTCACTCCCCGCCTCGCCGCCGTGTGAGGGCTCTCCGGGGGAGCTGATCGACAGGATCCACGTCCTGCTGTACACCAGCGCCCCCGAGGAAGCCGCACTGACCGACGCCTACCACACCGTCAGCCGCGCCCTCGAGGGAACGCCCGGCCTGCTGAGCAACGTGCTGCTGCGGTCGATCCACGACCCGTGCGGGTTCGTGGTGATGAGCGAGTGGCGCGACCTGGAGTCGTTCCTGGAATGGGAGTCCGGCGTCGACCACCGCGACGTCACCGCGCCCATGCGGATCTTCCAGGACGACCGGGCGGGCCGCGGCACGACCTTCGGCATCTACACCGTCACGGCCGCCTACGCGGGCGGCGAGCACGCCCCGCCCGACCGGGCCGGCCAGGCCGCCGAAGCCGACCGGGCCGAACTCGGCTGACGCCCCACCATCCGGCGCCGCCGCCGTCGAACCCGGCAACCCCCGGCGGCGGCGCCCACGGCCGACCACCACCCGCGCTCCAGAGACGCTCAAGCCCCTCGCGCGAGCGTTCCAGGCAGCCGCGTCCACCTTCGGCGGAGGGACCCCGAACATGGCAGGACACACCGACAACCAGATCGTCATCAACGCCCCCATGGACCTGGTCTGGGACATGACCAACGACGTGGAGTCGTGGCCCAGCCTGTTCAGCGAGTACTCCACTGCGGAGATCCTCGAACGGGACGGCGACACCGTCCGGTTCCGGCTGGCGCTGCACCCCGACGAGAAGGGGACCGTGTGGAGCTGGGTGTCGGAGCGCACAGCGGACCGCGAGACCCGGACGGTCCGCGCGCACCGCGTCGAGACCGGCCCGTTCGAGTACATGAACATCCACTGGGAGTACACCCCGAGCGACGGCGGCGTCCTCATGCGCTGGCGGCAGGACTTCGCGATGAAGCCTGGGGCCCCCGTGGACGACGAGACGATGCGGGCCCGCCTCGACCACAACACCCCGATCCAGATGACGCGCATCAGGCGCCGCATCGAGGAGGCCGCCGCGCGCGCCGCCGGGGGACTTCGCCTCGACCACACCGGGCGCCGCGTCCTGGTCACCGGCGGCACCCGCGGCATCGGCCG
>NZ_JBFAOF010000241.1:0-8769 GCF_040675125.1 Spirillospora sp. NPDC049652
CGGCGATCCGATCAGCGTCCAGATCCAGGCGTTCCAGTCGTACTTCTGGCCCTCGGTGAGCGCGAAGGCCGAGATCGCCCGCGCGTTCCTGGTGCCCGAGGCGACGATGGCGGCGCGGATCAGCCGGGCCAAGCAGAAGATCAAAGCCGCGGGGGCCACGTTCGCGCTGCCGGAGGGCGCCGAGCGCGAGGAGCGGCTCCGGGTCGTCCTGCACGTGCTGTACCTGATCTTCAACGAGGGGTACATCGCGTCCTCGGGCGGCGACCTGGACCGTCCCGACCTCGCCCGGGAGGCGATCCGGCTGGTCCGGATGGTGCACGCGCAGCTCCCCGAGGACGGCGAGGTCGCCGGCCTGCTCGCGCTGATGCTGCTGACCCACGCCCGCCGGGACGCGCGCGCGACGCCGGCCGGCGACCTGGTCCCGCTGGCCGAGCAGGACCGCTCGGCCTGGGACCGCGACCTGCTCGCCGAGGGGACCGCGCTGGTCAAGGCGTCCCTGGCGGACCCGACGCTCGGCCCGTACCGGTTGCAGGCCGCGATCGCCGCGACGCACGCGGACGCCGTCACGGCCGCCGAGACGAACTGGCGGCAGGTGCACGCGCTCTACCTGATCCTCGAACGGATCGCGCCGAACCCGATGGTCACCCTGAACCGGGCGATCGCGCTGGCCGAGACCGAGGGCCCCGAGGCCGGGCTCGGCCTGCTCGCCACCCTGGACGCGGACGAGCGGATGTCCGGCCACCACCGGCTGCTGTCCGTCCGGGCGCACCTGCTGGAGCGGACCGGCGACACGGCCGGCGCGTACGAGCACTACCGGCTCGCCGCGAAGGCCACCGCCAGCCTCGCCGAGCAGCGCTACCTGGAGGCCAGGGCGAGCCGCCTGAAGGACTGACCGCCCGGCGCCATGTCACAACCGGCGCCGCTGTCTTGTCCCGTGGTCGTCGAGACAAGCTCACGAGCGGGAAGTGGATGGCATGCGGGTATTCGTCGCAGGTGGGAGCGGAGTCCTGGGTCAGGCGCTGGTGCCGATGCTCGTCGCGGGCGGACACGAGGTGACCGCGACGACGACCGGCCCCGCCAAGCTGGACCTGCTGCGCGGGCTCGGCGCGGAGGCGGTCGTGATGGACGGCCTGGACGCGTCGTCGGTGCGGGAGGCGGTCGCCGCGGCCCGTCCGGACGTGGTCGTCCACCAGATGACCGCGCTCGGCGTCACGCACGCCGGGACGAACATGAGGGCCGAGCGGTACTTCCGGAACACCAAGCGGCTGCGCACCGAGGGCACCGATCATCTGCTGGCCGCCGCCGAGGCGGCCGGTGTGCCCCATGTCGTCGCGCAGAGCAACGCGGGCGGGAACGGCCCGAGGGAAGGCGGATGGGAGGCCCCTGAGCGGGACCCGCTGGACCTGGACTCCAGCACGGCCCCCCGTGCGGCGATGGAGTCGCTCCGCCACACCGAGAAGGCGGTGCTCGACGCGGGCGGCGCGGTGCTGCGCTACGGCTGGTTCTACGGGCCGGGCGCGTCCGAGGACCAGGCGAAACTCCTGCGCGAGCGGAAGTTCCCGATGATCGGGCGCGGGACGGGCGTCTGGTCCTGGATCCACGTGGACGACGCGGCGCGCGCGACCGTGCTCGCGATCGAGTCGCGGGCGCGCGGTGTCTACAACATCGTCGACGACGAGCCCGCGGAGGTCCGGGAGTGGCTGCCCTACCTGGCCGGATGCGTGGGCGCGAAGCCGCCGATGCGGATCCCGGCGTGGATCGCGCGGCTCCTGGCCGGAGAGGTCGCGGTGTCGATGATGACGAGGGGGCAGGGCTCGTCCAACGCCAAGGCGAAGGCGGAGCTGGGCTGGGAGCCGGTCCGCCCGTCCTGGCGGCAGGGGTTCAAGGAGGCGCTCGCGTGACCGCGGTGACCGCGGTGACGGGGCCGGGGAGGGCGTGCGCGTGACGCGGGACGAGGAGTTCCAGGAGCTCAGGCCGCTGCTGTTCTCGATCGCCTACCGGATCCTCGGGAGCGTGAGCGAGGCCGAGGACGCCGTCCAGGAGACGTGGCTGCGGTACGAGACGTCCGGGGCCGCGCCCGACTCGCCGAAGGCGTACCTGTCGGCGGTGGTCACCCACCTCTCCATCAACGTGCTGCGGTCGGCGCGCGTCCGGCGCGAGGAGTACGTCGGGCCGTGGCTGCCCGAGCCGCTGCTCACCGATCCCTACGACGATCCGCAGCGGTCGGCGGAGCTGGCCGACTCGGTGTCGACGGCGGCGCTGCTGCTCCTGGAGAGGCTGAGCCCGCTCGAACGCGCGGTGTTCGTCCTGCGCGAGGTGTTCGGGTTCGGCTTCCCGGAGGTCGCGTCCGCCGTGGGCCGGTCGGAGGCGGCGTGCCGGCAGCTGGCCGTCCGGGCGCGGCGGCACATGGACGAGGGGCGCCCGCGGTTCGAGGCCGACCGGCGCGAGCGGCGCGAACTCGCCGAGCGGTTCCTCGACGCGTTCCGCGAGGGCGACGTGGACGCGCTGGCCGGGACGCTCGCCGCGGACGTCCACATGGTGAGCGACAGCGGCGGCAAGGCGCCGCATTGGGGCAGGGGCGTCTTCGGCGCGGCGAAGGTGCTGCGGGTGCTCGCCGCCATGTCCGGGCCGCTGGCGGGGATCGGCGTCGCCGTGGAGTCGCGCGCCGTGAACGGCCAGCCGGGCGCGATCTTCCGCGCCCGGGACGGCCGGATCCTCAACACCTGGACGATCGACGTCCTCGACGGGCGGGTGCAGGCGATCCGGACTGTGATCAACCCGGACAAGCTCGAACATCTCGGGCCGGTGGCCGACGCCTGGGCCGTCAACCGCGCCGCGATCGCGCACCGGAACGGGGCCGGAGGGGGAACACCGCCAGGCCGCACAGGGTGAAGCCCGCCGCCGCGACCGACGCCGACTGCTCTGGAGAACGGAGAGTGCGGGAGCCCCGGCCAGGGCTCCCGCACTCCGCGGGTCCAGGGAGGTCAGACCCCGGCGGGCTCCTCCACCGGCGGCCGGGCGGGGACCGTCGGGCGGCGGCCCGGCATCCACCAGTTGGCCTTGCCGAACAGCTCCATCACGGCCGGCACCAGCACCAGCCGGACGATCGTCGCGTCCACGAGCACGGCGATCGACATGCCGAGCCCGATCTGCTTGACCTCGATGTCCGGGCCGAGCACGGAGGTCATGAAGACGGCGATCATGATGGCGGCGGCGGCCGTGATGACCTTGGCGGTGCTCGCCAGGCCGCTCGCCACCGAAGCCCGGGTGTCGCCGGTCCGCACGTAGTCCTCGCGGATCCGGGAGATCAGGAAGACCTCGTAGTCCATGGACAGCCCGAACAGGATCGGGAACATCATCATCGGCACCCAGCTCGTCACCGGCATGGTGGTCGGGAAGCCCAGGGCCTTGCCGAGCCAGCCCCACTGGACGATCGCGGTCAGCACCCCGTACGCGGCGCCGATCGACAGCAGGTTCATCACCGCCGCCTGGAGCGCGATCGTCACCGACCGGACCAGCGCGACCAGCAGCACCAGGGACAGGCCGAGCACGACCGCGATCATCAGCGGCAGCCGCGCGCCCACCGCGTCGGAGAAGTCGATCACCACGGCGTTCGGACCGCCGATCTGGACCTCCTTGCCGCCGGGGACGGCGGGCAGGACGTCGTCGCGCAGCCGGTGCACGACGTCCGGGGTGGTCTCGTCCTGGAAGTCGGTCCTCGGGAACGCCATGAAGAGGGCGGCCTGACCGTCCCTGCTGACCTGGGGCGGCGTGACGTAGGCGATGCCCTCGGTCTTCCCGACGGCCTCGACGACGGGACGCAGGTCGGTGTCCCGGGACGCGACCGGGGTCGCGAAGACGAACGGCGCGTTGTACCCGGGCCCGAAGCCCTCGGACAGGATCCGGTAGGCCGCGTAGCTGCTGCGGTCGTGCGGCTGGACGCTCGCGTCGGCCATGCTCAGCCGCATCGACAGCGCGGGCGCGGCGAGCACCAGCAGGCCCGTCCCGGCCAGGACGGCCGCGATCACCGGACGGCGCTGCACCGCGGTGGCCCAGCGCTCGGCGGGCGTCCGCCGGAGGGTCCCGCCGCCCGCGCCCTCACCCCGGGCCCCGCGCCGGGGCAGCCGCAGCGAGTTGATCTTGTAGCCGGTGAAACCGAGGAAAGCGGGCAGCAGCGTGACCGCGGCGACCATCGTGACCAGCACGGTCACGGACGCGGCGATGCCCACGCCCGTCATCAGCCGCTGCCCCATGGCGGTCAGGCCCAGCAGCGCGATGACGACGGTCGTGCCGGCGAACAGGACGGCGTGCCCCGCGGTCGTGATGGCCTTGACCGTCGCGCCCTCCGGATCGTCGCCGTCCCGCAGCGCGTCCTTGTAGCGGGTCACGATGAACAGCGCGTAGTCGATGCCGACGCCGAGCCCGATCAGCGCGGACACGATCACGGTGAAGTCGGGTGCGGGGAAGACGTACCCGACCAGCTTCATCAGCGCGATCCCGCCGACGATCGCCATCAGCGCGGTGATGATCGGCAGGCCCATCGCGACGAGCGAGCCGAACGCGACGAACAGGATGATCGCCGCCGCCAGGATGCCGACCGCCTCGCCCGGTCCCTGCGCGGGCGCCTCGGCCTTCTGCGCCTGGTCGCCCGCGAGCCCGGCGGTCACGCCGCCGCCCGAGGCGGCCTTGACCGCGTCGACGAGCGGCCGGACGTCGCCCTTCTTGACGTCCTGGCTGGTCAGCGGGACGGTCGTGCGGGCGATCCGGCGGTCCTCGGTGACCAGCGACGGGTCCTTGTAGGGCGAGACCACCGGGCCGGTGACGGGCGAGGCGTCCAGCGTCGCGACGAGCTTGTCGACCTTCTGCCGGACGGCCGGGTCGTCCAGCCCGCGGTCCGCCCGGACGGCGAGGGTGAGCGTGTCGCCCTGCTGTTCCGGGAAATGCGCCTCGATCAGTTTCTGTGCCTTGGCGGATTCCGATCCGCCGCCGGAGAAATCGTTGTCCGGGGCGGCGCCGAAGCCGAACCCGCCGACCGCCACCGCGAGCACGCCCACGATCCAGGCCAGCAGGACCAGGCGTCTCCGCCGGTAGCAGAAGCGGGCGAGCCCCGCCAGGACGCCGCCCTCGCGTGCGGTCTCGGTCGTCATCATCAAACTCCTTGTGCCTGTGTTCGCGGCCGAACGGAATTGATGATTCCGCGCGAATTCGCCGGAGTCGTCCGCCCGGCGTGTGAATTCGCGCTACGTCCCGTGCCGTATTTCCCTGCCGTTTCTGCTGCGCGCGCCGTGGATCTACTGCGGACGCGGTAGTCGTCCCCTCGTCCGCGCGCAGGAGGTGCGGACGTCCTGTTTTGGCTAGGTTGCGGCTATGAGCACTGGACTGTCCGCCGTCTGGTCCAGGCACCGGGACTGGCTGATCGCGGCCTTCCTCGCGGCGGCCCTGCTGATCACCGCCGCCGGCGAGGGGCATCCCGCCGTCGGCCTGGACCTCTGCGGCTACGCGCTGATCGTGGTCAGCGGCCTCGCGATGGCGTTCGTCCGCCGCGCCCCGATCCCGGTGCTGCTCGTCGCCTGGCTGTGCGTGGCGGGCTACCAGGCGGTCGGGTTCGAGGTGCCCGCCGTCGCGTACCTGTTCGCGACCTACACCGCGGTCCGGGCCGGGCACCGGCTGGTCACGGTCGCGGCGAGCGTGATGCTGCTGCTGACGCTGCCGGTCGCGGCCCTGGTCTCGCCGCACGACTGGTCGGTGGGCGAGTCGTTCGTGCAGGCCCGGGGCGTGCTGGAGATCGCGTGGCTGATCGCCGCCGGGGCCGCCGGGGAGGCGCTGCGGCAGGCCGAGCGGCGCGCGGACGAGGCCGAGCGCACCCGCGAGGAGACCGCGCGGCTGCGCGCGAGCGAGGAGCGGCTGCACATCGCGCGCGAGCTGCACGACTCGCTCACCCACCAGATCTCGATCATCAAGGTGCAGTCCGCGGTGGCCGTCCACCTGGCGCGCAAGCGGGGCGAGCAGGTGCCCGAGGCGCTGCTGGCGATCCAGGAGGCCGGCCGCGAGGCGACCCGCGAGCTGCGCGCGACGCTGGAGACCCTCCGGGACGACTCGACCAGACCGGCCCACGGCCTCGACCACGTTCCCGAGCTGGTCGAACGCGCCCGCGGGACGGGCCTGGAGACGACCCTGACGATCGCGGGCCAGCGGCAGGACGTGCCCGCCGCGGTGGACCGGACGGCCTACCGGATCGTCCAGGAGTCGCTGACCAACACCGCCCGGCACGCCGGGGCGGCGACGGCGGACATCATGATCGACTATCGTCCCGGCATGCTCGCGATCCGCGTGGACGACGACGGCGGGGCCACGCCCGGCAGCGCCCCGGTCCCCGGCGTCGGCCTGCTCGGCATGCGCGAGCGCGTCACCGCCCTCGGCGGACGCCTGCGCGCCGAACCCCGCGCCGAAGGCGGGTTCAGCGTGGAGGCGGAACTGCCGCTGGCGTCCGACCTGCCTGTGGGATCCGAGCGGCCCGTGGTGCCCGCGACGTGATCCGTGTGCTGCTGGTGGACGACCAGCCGCTGCTGCGCGGCGGCTTCCGCGCGCTGCTCGACGCCGAGGACGACATCGAGGTGGTGGCCGAGGCCGCCGACGGCGCGGAGGGCCTCGCGCTCGCCCGGGAGCGGCTGCCGGACGTCGCGCTCGTCGACATCCAGATGCCGGTCATGGACGGCATCGAGACGACCCGCCGCATCGCCGCCGACCCGGCGCTGGCCGGGGTGCACGTGGTGATCCTGACCAACTACGGCTTCGACGAGTACGTCTTCAACGCGCTGCGCGCCGGCGCGGCCGGGTTCCTGGTCAAGGACATCGAGCCGGAGGACCTGCTGCACTCGGTGCGGGTCGCGGCGCGCGGCGACGCGCTGCTCGCGCCGTCCATCACCCGGCGGCTGATCGGCCAGTACGTCGCGCGACCGGCCCGGACGGGCGCCGGGACGGGCCTGGAGGAGCTGACCAACCGCGAGCGCGAGGCCGTGGTGCTGGTCGCGCAGGGCCTCGCCAACGACCAGATCGCGGTCCGGATGGAGATCAGCCCGGTGACCGCGAAGACGCACGTCAACCGGGCGATGATGAAGCTGCGGGCGCGGGACCGCGCGCAGCTCGTCGTGCTCGCGTACGAGTCCGGCCTGGTCACCCCGCGCGGCGCCTGAGGGACGGCCGGGCAGGTCACAGGCTCACGGGCTCACGGGTCCGCGGGCTCACGGGCTCACGGGTCCATCAGGCCGTCGCCGAGGGGCGTGCGGCGGTAGAGGACCTGGCGGCCGTCGCGGGCGCGGCTCACCAGCCCGGTCGCGTGCAGCACCCGGAGGTGCTGGGAGACGGCGCTCGGCGTGACCCGCAGGCGGCGCGCGATCTCGATCGTCGGCAGCGGCTCGGCGAGCAGGTCGAGCAGCCGGACCTTGGGCGCGCCGAGGAGGGCGTCCAGGGCGGGCCGGTCGGGCGGCGGCGCGGGGGTCCAGAGGGTGCCCACGCCCCGGCTGGGGTAGGCGAGCATCGGCGGCTCGTCCGGGCTGAGCGGCGGGGCCGGCTTGTGGACGAAGACCGACGGCATCAGCAGCAGGCCGCGGCCGCCCGCGACGACGTGGTGGTGGCTGATCATCCTGCTGACCCGGAGCACGCCGTCCCGCCAGCGCAGGTTCGGATGCATGTCGGCGAACAGCAGGCGCGCGCCGCCCACGGCGAGGCGGCGCGCGCGGTAGGTCATGTCCGCCTCCAGGACGAGCCGCATCTGCGGCCAGTCCGGCTCGATGGCGAGCGTCCAGTACCGGTGCAGGACGTCGCAGATCGCGTCGCGCAGTTGTTCAACGGCTCCCTCGCGAAGCGCTTCGCGCAGCGGCTCGGGGACGTCGTCGGGCGCGTGGGCGGCCTCCAGGTCGTTCCGGACGAGCGGGCCGGGCGTGCGCCGGACGGCGTCCAGCTCCGTTTCGAAGGCGGGGGCGAACTCGTCCGGACGCGGGGTCAGGAAGTCGGGCAGGGTGTGCCGGCGGCTGACCAGGGAGAGCAGAAGTCGCAGGTCGGAGGGGTCCAGCCCGGCGAGGACGGTCCGCCGCCACGGCAGGTGCAGCGCGTACAGGGCCGGGTCGCGCAGCACCCGCAGGCTGGTGACGGCCTCGTGCAGCGGCGAGAGCGCGAACCTGGTGTCGGCGAGGTCCTCGACGTCCAGCTCGAAACTGATCATTAAGCCGCAGGCTACATTCCTTGGCCGGGTGTGCTCGCGGGCGGTGGACTCGGCCGCATGACGCTGACACCTCCCCGGACGGATCCCCGGGCCGATTCCCGGACGCGGCCCCAGGCGGGCGCCGGCCGCGGCGTGATCCTTCTCCTCGCCCTCACCTGCGGCGTGGCCGTGGGCAACGTCTACTTCCCGCAGGCCGTCAGCCCGTCGATCGCGTCCGGGCTGGGCGTCCCGGCCGGCGCGGCCGCGCTGGTGGTGACGGCGACGCAGTTCGGCTACGCGGCGGGGATCTTCCTGCTGGTGCCGCTCGGCGACCGGATCCCGCACCGCCGGCTGGTCGTCGCGCTGCTCGCGCTGGCCGGGCTCGGGCTGCTCGCCGCCGGAGCCGCGCCCGCGGTCGCCCCGCTGGCCGCCGCGTCCGCGTTCGCCGGGGCGGCCACGGTCGTCGCGCCCATCCTCGGGCCGATGGCGGCCGGCCTGGTCGAACCCGGACGGCGCGGGGCGGTCAGCGGCGTCCTGCTCGGCGGGTCCATCGGCGGCATGCTGCTGTC
>NZ_JBFAOF010000242.1:0-8759 GCF_040675125.1 Spirillospora sp. NPDC049652
GCCGTGCCGCCCGCGGCTGCGGGCGGGTTCTGGGCGGCGGCCTCGCCACCTGCGGCCCTCGTAGCCGGCTCGGCGGCCGAGGACGGGACGGGTGGGCCGCTCTCGGGCCGTCCGGTGGCCGGGGCGTCGCCCGTGGGTGTGTCGGACGCGGTCGCCGGGCCCTGGCCGGGCGCCGTGGCGCGGCCCGAGGGGTGGTCCTCGGGTCGCTCCGGCGCTGCCCAGGGGTCGGTGGACGGAGTGAGCCAGGACGGACCCTCGTCCGGGGGCGGGGTGCTCATGCGAGGCCCTCGGGGACGGCGGCGCCGATGGGGAAGGACCGCTCACCGGTGAACCGGTGACGGCCGAGGCGCCGCCGCCCTGCATACGAGATCATCGCCCAGTCTCCGTCAGGAGTCACCCGATTCGACGGATTCGCCGTCAGGATTCTCCGGCCTTGGCCTTGGCCGACTTGCGCGTGGCCGGAGCGGTCGTCGCCGCGGCGGCCGGCTTGGCCGGAGCGGTCGCGGCCGCCGCGGCGGCGGGCTTGGCCGCGGTGTCGGCGGCCTCCTTGTCCACGCGCGGCCCGACGCCGAGCTTCTCCTTGATCTTCTTCTCGATCTCGTCGGCGGTGTCGGGGTTGTTCTTGAGGTAGTTGCGCGCGTTCTCCTTGCCCTGGCCGAGCTGGTCGCCCTCGTAGGTGTACCAGGCGCCGGACTTGCGGACGAAGCCGTGCTCGACGCCGAGGTCGATCAGGCCGCCCTCGCGGGAGATGCCCTGGCCGAAGAGCAGGTCGAAGTCGGCGACCCGGAAGGGCGGGGCCATCTTGTTCTTGACGACCTTGACCCGGACCCGGCTGCCGACGGGCTCGGTGCCGTCCTTCAGGGTCTCGATGCGGCGCACGTCGAGCCGGACCGAGGAGTAGAACTTCAGCGCGCGGCCGCCGGTGGTGGTCTCCGGCGAGCCGAACATGACGCCGATCTTCTCGCGCAGCTGGTTGATGAAGATCGCGGTGGTGCGGGTCTGGTTGAGCGCGCCGGTGATCTTGCGGAGCGCCTGCGACATCAGCCGGGCCTGGAGGCCCACGTGGCTGTCGCCCATCTCACCCTCGATCTCGGCGCGCGGGACGAGCGCGGCGACCGAGTCGACGACCACGATGTCGACCGCGCCGGAGCGGACCAGCATGTCGGTGATCTCGAGCGCCTGCTCGCCCGTGTCGGGCTGGGACACCAGCAGGGCGTCGATGTCGACGCCGAGCTTGGCCGCGTACTCGGGGTCGAGCGCGTGCTCGGCGTCCACGAACGCGGCGATGCCGCCCTTCTTCTGGACGCTGGCCACCGCGTGCAGCGCGACGGTCGTCTTGCCGGACCCCTCCGGGCCGTACACCTCGACGACCCGGCCGCGCGGCAGGCCGCCGATGCCGAGCGCGATGTCGAGCGAGATCGCCCCGGTCGGGATGACCTCGACCGGCGCGCGCGCCTCCTCACCCATCCGCATGATCGAGCCCTTGCCGAACTGCCGCTCGATCTGGGCGAGCGCGGTCTCGAGAGCCTTCTCCCGGTCGTTCGCAGCCATGGTCTTGCCCCTTGTCTTGGTTTCGGTCGCCGGGTCTGCCGGCTCTCGGCTTCGCGATGTCGAGAGCGACGTTACGAGGTGCCTCCGACAGTTCTCGACCCCTCACCGGAACTGTGGATAACGTCGCGCGCCCGGCACAGCCTACCGAACATCAGTTCGATCATGGACGCGCATCCCGATTCGCCCCGGATTATCCGTGCGCCGGACGGCCTCGACACCGTACGCTGGCGGCGCCGTCCTCGGAGGCCTCATCATGACGCTGACCGTCCTCTTCTGCGTCGATCCGCTCCATCCCCGGCGCGTTGACCCGCACTTCTCCCGCGAGGCCGCGGCCGTCCGCGACCACTACGGCGAGATCGGCCTGATCGACCACGACGAGCTGCGGCGGGGCGACGCCGACGCGGCCGTCCGGAGCGTCCCGCGCGACATGGGCCCCACCTGGTACCGCGGCTGGATGCTCACGAGCGCCGAGTACACCGCCATGACCGCCGCGCTGAGACGGCGGGGCACGATCCTGCTCACCCATCCGGACGACTACAGGCGCGCGCACGAGCTGCCGGGCTGGCACGACACGTTCGCGGGCCTGACCCCGAACAGCGTGTGGCGGGAGCTCTCCCCCGGGGACGATCCCGGCGACCTGGCCGAGCTCGTGCGCCCGCTGCGCGGCGGGCCGGGCGTCGTGAAGGACTACGTCAAGTCCCGCAAGCACGAGTGGGACGAGGCGTGCTACGTCCCGGACGTCCACGACCTCGCGCGCCTGCGCGCCGTCGTCACCAAGATGATCGCCCTCCAGGACGAGCACCTGGCGGGCGGCGTGGTCGTGCGCGAGTACGAGCGGCTCGACGCGGACGGCGAGGCGCGCGTGTGGTGGGTGGACGGCGAGCCGGCGCTCGTGGGGCCGCATCCCGACACCCCCGGCGTCGAGCCCGAGCCGGACCTCTCCGGGGTCGCGCCGGCCGTCCGGGCGCTGGGCTGCAGGTTCATCACCACCGACCTGGCGCGCCGCGCGGACGGCGTGTGGCGCGTGGTGGAGGTCGGCGACGGGCAGGTGAGCGACCTGCCCGCCACGGTCGATCCGATGGATCTGTACGCTCACCTGCCGGTTCCTGATTGACGGCGATGAAACCTGATTCGGTACGGTTTCGTCTCAGATACGACCGCTACGTCGTCTGATAAGGACGTGTCCTCGTTGCCCCCTCAGGAACCCGCGCGCCGCCTCAGCTCACGTGCCGTGAAGATCGGCATGGTGAGCGTGCTGTCCATCGCCGTCACCTCCGCCTGCGGCACCAAGTCCACCACCGCCTGGTGCGTCGACCGCCTGGCGCCGCCCACCGGCGCCACCAAGGGCGGCTACAAGGTCGTTCCGGACGCCTACTGCGACCGGCGCGAGATCGAGAACGGCACGGTGGGCTACGGCCGGTACTTCTGGTACTACGGCGGCAAGCGGGACCGGTACGGGTACGTCCGCGGCGGCGGCTACTCCGCCCCGCACAGCCACCGGATCAAGTCCAGCTCCGGCCACTCGCTGATCCGGGGCGGTTTCGGCGGCCACGGCCGGAGCGGCGGCTGAGATGCGACGCGAATTCAGCGATCCGCGTCCGGACTGGGCCGCGCGGGTCGAGGCGCAGGGCCTGGCCTACCACCGGACGGCGCATCCGGAGAACCTGACGCGTCCCTACTGGGACGAGTCCGTGCACTACGTCTTCGACATGGACGAGGTGCTGGCCCTGGAGGAGACCGTCGAGGAGCTGCACCGCATGTGCCTCCAGGCGGTCGAGCACGTCGTCACCACGGGGCGCTACAACGTGCTGGGCATCCCCGACTGGGTGGCGCCGCTGATCGAGGCGTCCTGGCGGCGCCGCGACCCGCACCTGTACGGGCGTTTCGACCTGCGCTACGACGGGACGGGCCCGGCGAAGCTGCTGGAGTACAACGCCGACACCCCGACCTCCCTGGTGGAGAGCTCGATCGTCCAGTGGTACTGGCTGCGGGACGTCTACCCGGGCGACGACCAGTGGAACTCCATCCACGAGCGGCTGGTGGCCCGGTGGAAGGAGATCGCCGCGACCGTCCCGGGCGGGCGCGCGCACTTCGCCTGGACGAACGAGGACGAGACCGGCGAGGAGGTCATGACGATCGCCTACATGCAGGAGACCGCCGAGGAGGCGGGCCTGCCCGGCGAGGCGATCGCCATGGAGGACATCGGCTGGGACCCCCGGCGCGCGCGGTTCGTGGACCTGGACGAGCGGGAGATCACCACGCTCTGCAAGCTCTACCCGTGGGAGTGGATCGTCGCCGAGCAGTTCGGCCGCAACGTCCCGCAGGCGCCCACGACGTGGATCGAGCCGATCTGGAAGATGGTCCTGTCGAACAAGGCGCTCCTGGTGCTGCTCTGGGAGCTCTTCCCCGGCCACCCGAACCTGCTGCCCACCTACCTGAACACCCCCGGGAACCTCACGTCCTACGTGCAGAAGCCGCTGCTGGGACGCGAGGGCGCGAGCATGCGCATCGTGACCCCGGACGGCCCGGAGGTCACCACCGAGGGCGAGTACGGGCGGGAGGGCTTCGTCTTCCAGGAGTTCTGCCCGCTGCCCGACTTCGACGGGGAGCACCCCGTCCTCGGCGCGTGGGTCGTGGAGGACGAGTCCGCCGGGCTCGGCATCCGCGAGACCGCCGGCCTGATCACCGACGACACGTCCTCGTTCGTCCCGCACCGCATCCGGCTCTAGACGCCCCGCCGCACCAGCCCGGCCGCACCAGACCCAGATGCCCAACACCCAGCCGCCCCACACCCGGACGCCCAGCGCCCGGCCGCACCATCCCCCAGAAGGAGAACCATGACCCCGCTCGCCGCCGCCACCGCATCGGGCGACGACAGCCTCGGCCATGTCCTGCTGCACGGCTCCGGCGCCCTGCTGGCGTACGCGGCCGTCGGCCTCGTGCTGTTCGTCGCCGGTTTCTACATGATCGACCTGGCGACGCCCGGCCGCCTGATCCACGTGATCCGCCGCGACCGCAACCCCAACGCCACGCTGCTGGCCTGCGCGTCCACGGTCGGCGTCGGCCTGATCGTGGCCGTGTCGATCTTCGCCGCGGGCGGCGACCTGGCCGAGGGCCTGACCCGCACGCTGGTGTTCGGCCTGGTCGGGATCGTCGCGCAGACGGCCGCGACGATGGCCTTCAACCGGCTCGTCGGGATCAACGTCCGGGAGCTCGCGGACGGCCCGGAGGACGGCCTGGAGCCCGCCGCGATCCTGCTGGGGGTGGCGAACCTGATGATCGGCTTCGTGATCGCGGTCGCGGTGTACTGATCAGGGCGGGGCGGACGCCGGAGGGCGGGCGCGGGCGGTCAGCGCAGGTTCGAGGGGACGTCGAAGGTGGCGACCACGGCCCGCCAGACCGTCTTGGCCGACTCGCCGTCCGCCAGGGCCTGGTCGATCGTGCGCCCGCCGAGCTCGGCCAGGACGTAGTCCTTGGCGACGCTCTCCGCGTAGCCCTCTCCGAAATGCTCGTTCATCCGCTGCCAGAACACTGTGAGACGCACGCGGACACGCTATCCGACGGACTCGTCCACCTCGTCCGGCACGCTGGGCGGCTTTCCCTGGGCGTACTGCCTGTGCAGGCCGGTCAGATAGCGTTCGACGCCTTCGACCACGCGGGCGGTCCGGTAGGACGGGAACACGTCGAATGCGTGCTGCCCGCCCTGCATCTCGGCATAGAGGACGGGCGCGTCCGACGCGTCCCGCAGCTTCTCCACGAAACGGCGCGCCTCCGGGACGGGGATCAGGGAGTCGTGGCTGCCGTGGATGACCAGGAACGGGGGCGCGTCCGCGCGTAGGTAGGACACCGGGGACGCCTTGGCGAACGCCTCCCGGTCCTTGTCGAAGGGCCGTTTCAGCACCCGTTTCTGTAGCAGCGCGAGTTTGCCGAAGGGGATCGGCCAGGGGCCGGGCTCGACGAAGTCGTACACGCCGTAGAAGGGCACGGCGCCTTGGACGGAGGTGTCGACGGCCTCGAAACCGGGCTGGTACTCGGGGACGTTCGCCGTCAGGGCGACCATCGCCGCCAGGTGCCCGCCCGCCGAACCCCCGGTCACGCAGAGGAAATCCGGGTCCGCGCCGTACTCCTCGGCATGCTCGCGGTACCAGCGGAGGAAGTGCTTCAGGTCGAGAAGGTGGTCGGGCCAGGTCGCGCGCGGGCTCAGCCGGTAGTTGACGTTGAAGCCGACCCAGCCCTGCAGCGCCATGTGATTGAGCAGCGGCAGCCCCTGCTCGCGCTTGTCGCCGATGACCCACGCGCCGCCGTGGATCTGCATCAGGCCGGGCCGGAGACGCCCGTCCTCCTTGGGCCGGTACACATCCAGCTTCAGGCGCAGCCGTCCCTCCTGGCGGAAGACGATGTTGCGGTCGACACGGACGCCCCGCCTGGGGAGCAGGCAGAGCGGCGGCAGGACGAGGTGGCTCCGGGGATAGCGCGGAGCGTTCTGCGGGTCCAGGTCCAGGGGGACGCCGCTGTCCCTGAGCGTGATCACGGTCTTGCGGGACGCGGCGATCGTGCCGGCCGTCCCGGCGACTCCGGCCAGGCCCAGGGCGAGGCCGATCCAGCCGACCCAGCCGGACGATCCGTCCGCCCCGCCCTCGGCGGCCGTCCAGGCGAGCCCGGCGACCTCGAGGACCAGCAGGTGGGGGGCCAGTTCGACGGCGAGCCAGCCGAAGAAGAAGCCGGGCACGACCAGGGCGCCGCGGCGGGGCGGGCGGCGAGCGTTCACGGCCAGCAGCAGGCTCGTCGCGCCCACCGCGAGCAGGACGTAGGGCATCGGGACTCCCGGGGTCGGCCTCCCTCCAGCCTGCACCGAGCAATCACTTGCTCACAACGTGACGCGGACCACCCCCGCGCCGTTCTGTCGGACCCGCGAGGCAGGATGGGACGCATGACCGGACTGCCCCACGACAGCGCCGCTGACGTGCTCGAACGCTTCTCCCCCGCCACCCGCGCGTGGTTCGCCGGGGCGTTCGCCGCGCCGACCGCCGCGCAGGCGGGGGCGTGGCGGTCCGTCGCGGCGGGCGACTCCACGCTCGTCGTCGCGCCCACGGGGTCCGGCAAGACCCTCGCGGCGTTCCTGTGGTCGCTCGACCGGCTGGCCTCCGAGCCCCTCCCGGACGATCCGAGGCACCGCTGCCGGGTGCTGTACGTGTCGCCGCTGAAGGCGCTCGCCGTCGACGTCGAGCGCAACCTGCGCGCGCCCCTGACCGGCATCCGGCAGGCGGCGCGCCGCCTCGGCCTGCCGGAACCGGACGTCCGGGTCGGCATCCGGTCCGGCGACACCCCCGCCGACGAACGGCGGCGCCTCGCGACCAAGCCCCCCGACATCCTCATCACCACGCCCGAGTCGCTGTTCCTGCTGCTGACCTCGCAGGCGCGCGAGGCGCTGCGCGGCGTCGAGACCGTGATCGTCGACGAGGTGCACGCGGTGGCGGGCACCAAGCGGGGCGCCCACCTGGCACTGTCCCTCGAACGCCTCGACGCGCTGCTCGACCGGCCCGCGCAGCGCATCGGGCTGTCGGCGACCGTCCGTCCCCCGGCCGAGGTGGCGGCGTTCCTGGGCGGGGCGCGCCCGGCGGCCGTCGTCCAGCCGCCCGCCGACAAGGTCTTCGACCTCGACGTCGTCGTCCCGGTCGAGGACCTGGGCGAGATCGCCCGGTTCGTGGACGGCTCCGGCGACGTGGACCCGCGCCAGCGCAGCATCTGGCCCCACGTCGAGGACCGGCTGCTCGACCTCATCGAGGCGCACCGCTCCACGCTCGTGTTCGCCAACTCCCGGCGGCTCGCCGAACGCCTCTGCGGCCGCCTCAACGAGCTCGCCTTCGAACGCGCCGCGAGCGCGCACGAGGAACTGGAGGAGGGCGACGGGCGCGACGGCCCCCGGCCGATCAGCCCGGAGGACATCGAACGCGCCCTCGGCCTCGGCGAACCCTCGGATCCGCCCGGCCCGCCCGGCCGAGGCGGCGGCCCGGGTTCCGGCGGAGGCCCGAGCCGTGAGGGGGGCGCGCGTCCGGCCGGAGGGACGCCCGCGCAGATGATGGCGCAGGCGGGAGCGGCCAGGGGCGTCCCCGCCGAGATCGCGCGCGCCCACCACGGGTCGGTGTCCAAGGAGGAGCGGGCGGGCATCGAGAACGCGCTCAAGGAGGGCAGGCTGCCCGCCGTCGTCGCCACGTCCAGCCTGGAGCTGGGCATCGACATGGGCGCGGTCGACCTGGTCGTCCAGGTCGAGTCGCCGCCGTCGGTGGCCAGCGGCCTGCAGCGGGTCGGACGCGCGGGCCACCAGGTCGGCGCGGTGTCCAAGGGCGTGATCTTCCCCAAGTACCGGGGCGACCTGGTGCAGACCGCCGTGGTGGCCGAGCGGATGCGCGGCGGCGAGATCGAGGAGCTGCGCTACCCCCGCAACCCGCTCGACGTGCTCGCGCAGCAGATCGTCGCCATGGTCGCCATGGACGAGTGGGCCGTGGACGACCTGGAGACCCTGGTCAAGCGGGCCGCGCCCTACGCCACGCTCCCCCGCTCCGCGCTGGAGGCGACGCTCGACATGCTCGCCGGGCGCTACCCCAGCGACGAGTTCGGCGAGCTGCGCCCCCGCCTGGTGTGGGACCGGGTGGCCGGCGTCCTGCGCGACCGGCCCGGCGCGCAGCGGCTCGCGGTGACCAGCGGCGGCACCATCCCGGACCGGGGCCTGTTCGGCGTGTTCCTCGTGGGCGAGAAGTCGTCGCGCGTCGGCGAGCTGGACGAGGAGATGGTCTACGAGTCGCGGGTCGGCGACGTGTTCGTCCTGGGCGCGAGCTCCTGGCGCATCGAGGACATCACGCCCGACCGGGTGCTGGTCTCCCCCGCGCCCGGGCAGCCGGGCAAGCTCCCGTTCTGGCACGGCGACTCGCCAGGACGTCCCGCCGAGCTGGGCAGGGCGCTGGGCGCGTTCACCCGCGAGCTGGCCGCGCTGCCCGAGCAGCGCGCCCGCGCGCGCGTGAAGGACGCCGGGCTGGACGAGTGGGCCGCCGAGAACCTGGTGTCCTACCTGGGCGAACAGCGCGAGGCGACCCGGCACGTCCCGGACGACCGGACGATCGTGGTCGAGCGGTTCCGCGACGAGCTCGGCGACTGGCGCATGGTCGTCCACTCGCCGCTGGGCGCGCGCGTGCACGGACCGTGGGCGCTCG
>NZ_JBFAOF010000243.1:0-8759 GCF_040675125.1 Spirillospora sp. NPDC049652
CGCGCCCGGGCAGCGCACCACCCGGACCCGGACGGCCGGCTGGTCGCGCGCGAACCGGGGGATCAGCCGCCCGGTCAGCTCCGGTTCCAGGGACAGCGTGGTGGCGATCCGCAGGTCCGCTCCGCGCCCGCCCGCGCCCGCGGGCGACAGGCCCTCGATCGCCTCGACCGCCGACAGCGCGACCCGCGCGTGCCGGACCACCTGCTCGCCCTCCGGCGTCAGCATGACCCCGAGCCCGGACCGGGCGAACAGCTCCACGCCGAGCTCGCGCTCCAGCTCCCGGACCGCCCGCGACAGCGCGGGCTGGGCGACGTAGAGCGCCTGGGCCGCCGACGTCATCGTGCCGTGGTCGGCGGTCGCCACGACATAGCGCAGCTGCCGCAGATTCATGCCCTGACCGTATGACAACGAACTGCTCCGGTCCTGGACATAGCCGGAATCGGCCCGAGAATCGCGTGGCCGCCACCGACGGTGACGACAACCCGGGCAAACCGGTCAGTCGCGTCCCCTGGGCGCCCCTGCGCCTGCGGGACCCGCCCCTCCGGACCTCCGGCCGGTGCGGGCGACGGCCGCGCGGCCTCAGCCGATCCTGGTGTCCGCCGGCCGGTGCGGGCGACGGCTGGCCGCGCCTCAGCCGATCCCGGTGTCCGCCGGACCGGCGGGACCCCCGGGGGTTCCGCCGCCGCCCGCGTCGGCTCCCGCCCCGGCGACGGCGGGCGTCGCGGTGACCCGTTCGGGCTGCTCCAGCGGCGGCGCGCCGACGGCGCAGTGCGTCTGGCACTCCGGCACCTGCCCGGCCGGCGCGGCGCGCAGCGCGTCGTCCCGGACGGTGAACAGCGTCAGCACGGCCCCGGCCAGCAGCATGCCCGCGCAGACGAGCATCGCCTGCCGGAACCCGCTCGAGAACATGGCCGGATTCCGGTAGGCGTCGCCGGTCAGCCCGGCCAGCGGCGGGATCGCCGCGACCGCGAGCAGGCCCGCGGCGCGCGCCACCGCGTTGTTCACCCCGCTCGCGATCCCCGCGTGCCGGACGTCCGCGCTCGCCAGCACGGTCGCGGTCAGCGGCGCGACCATGGCGGACAGGCCGAGGCCGAACACCACCACGCCGGGCAGCACGTCCCGCCAGTAGGACGCGTGCGCCCCCACCCGCGACACCAGCGCCATCCCGGCCGCCGCGAGCACCAGCCCGACCGTCATCGGCCACCGGGGGCCGATCCGCTGGGCGAGCGCGCCCGCCCGCGCCGACAGCAGCAGCATCAGCACCGTCACCGGCAGCAGGGCCGTGCCCGCCGCGATCGGCGTGAACCCGGACACCACCTGCAGGTTCAGCACGAACAGGAAGAACATCACGCCCATCCCGCCGTACACGATGAAGGTGACGGCGTTGACGGCGGAGAACTCCCGGTTGGCGAACATCGTCAGCGGCAGCATCGGCTGCGGCCGGTTCCGCCGCCCGCCGCCGCGCCCCAGCCGGCGCTCCACCAGCACGAAGCCGACCGCGCAGGCGACACCGGCCACCGCGGCGACCATGACCCCGCCGCCCGCGCCGTTCGGCGCCTCGGTGAGCGCGTAGGTCGGCCAGGGCAGCGTCAGCGCCGCCTGCGCCGCGCCCGCCAGGTCGAACCGGCCGGTCGCGTCCGGGTCGCGGGTCTCCGGGACGTGCCGCAGCGCCACCAGCACCACGATCACCGACAACGGCGCGTTCAGCAGGAACACCCAGCGCCATCCGGCCGCCTCCACCAGCCAGCCGCCCGCGAACGGGCCGACCGCGCCCGCCACCCCCGACAACCCGGACCACGCGCCCACCGCGCGCGGCCGGTCGTCCTCGTCGAACGAGGCCTGGATGATCGCCAGCGAGCCGGGGGTCAGCAGGGCCCCGCCGACGCCCTGCAGCGCCCGCGCGGCGATCAGCGTCCCCACGTCCGGCGCCGCCCCGCACAGCACCGAGGCCGTCGCGAACCAGACCACGCCGATCACGAACACCCGGCGGCGGCCGAACCGGTCGCCGAGCGACCCGCCGAGCAGGATCAGCCCGGCGAGGGTGAGGGTGTAGGCGTTGACGGTCCACTGGAGCCCGGCCATCGAGGCGGACAGGTCGTCCGCCAGCCTCGGCAGCGCCACGTTGACGACCGTGGCGTCCAGCGACGCCACGCCCGACCCGAGCACCGTCGCGAGCAGGATCCAGCGGCCCCGCGCCTGCGACAGCCGGATCTCCGACATCAGACGATCTGCTCGTCGACGAAGCACCACCGCCAGTCCTCACCGGGCTCGAAGGACCGGATCACCGGGTGCTTGTCCTCGGCGGCGTGCGCGGAGGCGTGCCGCTGCGGGGAGGAGTCGCAGCAGCCCACGTGCCCGCAGTCCAGGCACATCCGCAGGTGCACCCAGCGGGTGCCGTTGCGCAGGCACTCCTCGCAGCCCTCGGGGGTGCGGGGGGCGGGTTCGGGCGACGGCAGCCGCGCCGCGTGTTCACAGGTGCTCATGAACCGATCGTCGCATGCCGCCCGGTCCGGGTTCACGCCGGAGGTGACCCGCCGCGTGCCCGGACCGCGTGCCCGCCGCGTCTCCCGGCCGCGGGACCGCCGTGTCACCGGGCCGCGCGCGTCACCAGTGGTCGGGGCTGAAGGGCTCGTCCTCGGGGCGGGCCGACCCCGACAGCAGCCGCAGGTCCGACTCGACCATCATGGTGACCAGCTCCTCGAAGGTCACCGCCGGCTCCCAGCCGAGCTGCGCGCGGGCCTTCTTCGGGTCGGCGCACAGCAGGTCCACCTCGGCGGGACGGGTGTACCGGTCGTCCAGGACGACGTGGTCCTCCCAGTTCAGCCCGGCGGTGCGGAACGCGAACTCGACCAGGTCGCGCACCGACTGGGTCTTGCCGGTGCCGATCACGTAGTCCTCGGGCGTCGCCTGGGTCAGCATCAGCCGCATCGCGCGCGCGTAGTCGCCCGCGAAGCCCCAGTCGCGGCGCGCGTCCAGGTTGCCCAGCCGCA
This sequence comes from Spirillospora sp. NPDC049652, assembly GCF_040675125.1. Classification (NCBI taxonomy): domain Bacteria; kingdom Bacillati; phylum Actinomycetota; class Actinomycetes; order Streptosporangiales; family Thermomonosporaceae; genus Spirillospora; species Spirillospora sp. NPDC049652. The sequence continues at coordinate 2,991 of NZ_JBFAOF010000243.1, forward strand.
GCTCCGAGGCGAGGCCGAGCTTGATCCGGGCCGCGCCCAGCGTCACCTTGCGGGTGACGAACTCCGCGCCCCGGCGCGGCGACTCGTGGTTGAACAGGATGCCGCTGACCGCGAACATCCCGTACGACTCGCGGTAGTTCTGGGTGATGTAGTGCCCGTAGGTCTTGGCGACGCCGTAGGGGCTGCGCGGGTGGAACGGGGTCCGCTCGTTCTGCGGTGTCTCCCGGACCATGCCGAACATCTCCGAGGAGGACGCCTGGTAGAACCGGATCTGCTCCTCCCGGGACGGCGTGCGCGAGCCGCCGATCCCCGACACGACCCGGATCGCCTCCAGCATCCGCAGCACGCCCATGCCGGTGACCTCGGCGGTCAGCTCCGCCTGCTGCCACGACATCGGGACGTAGGAGATCGCGCCGAGGTTGTACACCTCGTCGGGCTGGACCCGCTCCACCGCGGAGATCAGGCTGCCCTGGTCGAGCAGGTCGCCGGTGGTGATCCGGACGTCCCCGACGTGCTTGCGCAGCCGGGACACATGCGGGTTGGCCTGCCCGCGCACCAGCCCCCAGACCTCGTAGCCCTCGGCGAGCAGGTGCTCGGCGAGGTACGAGCCGTCCTGACCGGTGATGCCGGTGATCAGTGCGCGCCTGGACAGGGGTTCCTCCAAGGCTTCCTAGTCGTTCGCGGGGCCCATCTGTGCGGCCTGGGCCGGAGATGAACGAGATTCTGGTTCCACGAGGTTAGCGACCTCGCGGGCTGTTCGCCTAGGCGGGGGCCTGGGCGTCCCGCCGCCGGGCCCGGTAGGCCGCCACGTGCATGCGGTTGCCGCAGGTGCGGCTGTCGCAGTAGCGGCGGCAGCGGTTGCGGGACAGGTCGACCAGCACCCGGCCGCAGTCGGGCGCCTCGCAGGTGCGCAGCCGGTCGAGCTCCCCGGCGGCGACCACGAACGCCAGCGCCATCCCGCAGTCGGCCGCCAGGTGCTCGCCGACGGGGGCGCCGGGAGCGAAGAAGTGGACGTGCCAGTGGTAGCCGTCGTGGTCGGTCAGGTGCGGGGTGGCGCGCACCCCGCCGACGACCTCGTTCACCAGGGCCACGGCGGCGGGCGGGTCGCCCGCGGCGAGGAACACCGCGTGGAAGCGGTCCCGCAGGACGCGCACGACCGCCAGGTCCCCCTCGGTCAGGTCGGGAACGCCGCTGGTCCGGTGCCGGTCGAGCAGCTCGCGCAGCGCGGCCAGGTCGGGCAGGCCCTCCTCGCCGGTCGCCGCGGGCGCGGTGTTGACCAGGTCGACGACGGTCGCCAGGGCGTGCTCGGTGTCATGGGTGAAGATCACGGTCACTCCAGTCTCGGAGACCGAGGGGCGGTCGGTCGCGGCACGGCGGGGGACGGACCGGGCCGGGGGCAGAGCGGCGGGCTCTCACCCTAGTCCGCCCGGCCCGCGATCCGGCCCATCCCGGGCATCCCGCCGTTCCGTCCTGTCCCTTTCCGCGCGATCGGGCCTGTCCGCATTTCGCGCATACTCCGGCCGACGGGCGGGAAACGATCACTCGTGGGGGAGGACCGCCTGTTCATCGTGCTGCTGGTCGTGGCGATCGTGGTGCTGCTGGCCCGCGCCCTGGCCCACCGGCTGGGCGTCCCGGACGCGATCCTGCTGGTGCTCCTCGGGATCGGCGCCGGGTTCATGCCCGGCCTGCCGTCGGTGTCGGTCTCCCCGCACCTGGTGCTGCTCGGCTTCCTGCCGCCGCTGGTCTACCACGCGGCGTTCTTCTCCGCCCCGCGGGAGACCCGCGCCAACGCCTTCCCGATCTTCGCGCTGGCCTTCGGGCTGACCCTGGTCACCACCGCCGCCGTCGCCGGGAGCGTGTACTGGCTGCTGCCCGGCACCGGCTGGGCCGCCGCGATCGCGCTCGGCGCGGCCGTCGCGCCCACCGACGCGGTCGCCGCGACGTCGGTGATGCAGCGGGTCGGCGCGCCGCCCCGGCTGACCACGATCCTGGAGGGCGAGAGCCTGATCAACGACGGCGTCGCGCTGACGGTGTTCGGGCTGGCCGTGGAGGCGGTCAGCACCCCGTTCACGGTCGGCCACGGCGTGGTCCGGCTCGGCCAGGTGGTGATCGGCGGTGTCGGCTACGGCCTGGCGGTCGGGCTGGTCGTCCGCCGGGTGCGGCGGTGGATCTCCGACCCGAGCAGCCAGATCATCGTGTCGCTGGGCACCCCCTACATCGCCTACATCCCGGCCGAGACCTTCGGCGCGTCCGGGGTGCTGGCCGCCGTCGTCGCGGGCTTCTACCTCGGCACCCGGGGCGAGGGTCTGCTGCAGCCCGCCTCCCGGCTGCTGGGCACCATGTTCTGGCGGATCGTGACGTTCCTGCTGGAGTCGGCGCTGTTCGTCCTGCTGGGCCTCGAGATCCGCGAGCTGCTGCACGAGCCCGGCGGACGCTCCTGGTGGGAGGTGACGTGGATCGCGCTGGCCGTCTCGGCGGTCGTGATCGGCGTGCGGCTGCTGTGGGAGCTCGGCAACGGGCCGCTCGCCGACCTGCTGCCCGGCGGGCGGGTCAGCCAGCAGGGCCTGGGCTGGCGGGAGCGGACGGTCATCGGGGTCTCCGGCATGCGCGGCGCGATCTCCCTCGCCATCGCGCTGTCGCTGCCCGCCGCCGTGGGCCCCGACCGCGAGCTGCACGTCCTGCTGACCGCGCTGGTGGTCCTGGTCACCCTGGTCGGGCAGGCGCCGCTGCTGCCGGTGCTGCTGCGCCGGTTCGGGCTGGTGGAGACCGACCGGCGGCGCCGCGAGGCGATGGTCGCGCGGCACGCCGCGGCGAACGCCGCCCTCGCGCGCCTGGACGAGATGGCCTCCGCCGAGGAGGTGGACGAGAAGACCGCCGACGCGTTCCGCCAGATGCTCGAACTGCGCCTGGAGCGCGTCGAGTACTTCCTCGAGGAGATGGAGGAGGAGGGGGAGGAGGGCGGCGAGGACCGCGAGGACCGGGGGGAGCCGCCCGGAAGCGCCCGGGTCCGGGACGAACTGGTCCGCGCGCAGCGCGCCAAGCTGAACGTGCTCTACCGCAAGGGGAAGATCGGCGCCGGGACGCTGCGCCAGATCGGCAGCGAGCTGGACTTCGCCGAGCCGATCTCGCTGCGCCGCCCGAGCTCCTAGCGGCTCCGGCTTCGGGCGGTCCCGGTTGCTAGCGGCCCGGTTTCCGGCGGCCCGGTTTCCGGCGGACCGCAGGACGGCGCGTCAGCGCGCGTAGCTGGGGTCGGCGATGACCGGGTAGGTCGCGCCCTCGTGCTGCACCCGCATCACGATGGCCTGGCCGTCCAGCACGTAGTCGGCCTTGATCTGCCGGAACATCGAGTCGCCGGCCCAGGGGTTGTAGAAGCGGCCCACCGTCGCGCCGTAGCGCAGGTGCACGACGTCGTAGCCGCCGGACGGCATCGCCTCGAGGGCCAGGCCGTCGCCGAGCGAGATCGGGAACCGGAACTCCATGGGCGCGTTCGGCCCGTGGACGACGGTGAGCAGCCGGACGCCGTGCGCGGTGGTCTGGGCGACCAGGTCGGTGTCGACGTCGACGCCGACGAACACGCGCAGGGTCGGCCGCAGCACCTGCGGGACGGTCTCGGCCGCCGTCAGGTCGACGCCGATGTGGATGCGCTGGCCGTCCTTGGTGGGGACCCACACACCGTCGCGGGCCCGCTGGCCCCAGGCGACGTCGGGGTTCTCCACCTCTTGGGGCTCGCTCTTGCCCCGGGCGACGAGCACCCGGGACGCGGCGCTCATCGCGGCGGCCGCGCCGTCCCGTGCATGCCTCATGGCGTGCCCCCTCGCCTCCATTGATCACATCCGTGGCATCGCAGTGTTTCCGGTTTTCTCCGGGCAATCGCGGCACGACCGTGCTTGGAACCGCACTTGGGTGCTTATCGGCGATTGCCCCACGCGACGACGCAGATTACACCACCGGAAACCGGCCCATCCCGTGATGGCGGCGGGATGGGCCGGTGGTCCCGGCGGTGGACGGGCCGGATCCGGTCAACGACCGTTCAGCGACCGGTCAGCACACTTCGGGGAGGGGTTCGAGGGCGTCGCGGGTGAGGTCGGACAGCACCTCCGACAGCCGGTCGAGGGCGCCCGCGATCCACGGCAGGGCCACCGGGTCGGAGGCGTCCAGAGCGGCGAGCCGGTGCTCGTCGTCGGCGCCGTAAAGAAGGCTCGGCGCGACCCGCATCCGCAGCGCCTCCGGAGCGTCACCGAACGCCGAGCCGGGCAGGACGCCGACGCCGTAGCGCTCCAGCAGCAGACCGGTCAGCTCGGCCCCCGTGGTCACGCCGTGGTCGGCGTTCAGCCGCTCCCGCAGGGGCGCGAGGTCCGGGTAGAGGTAGAAGCCGCCCTGGGGCCGCGGCACCCGCGCCCCGGCGGCGGTGAACCGGTCGGCGACCGCGCGGACCACCGCGGAGTGCAGGTGGCGGCTGGCGTCGATCCGCTCGACCAGCTCCGGCGGCTCGCCGAAGGCGTAGGCGGCGGCGTGCTGGACCGGCGCGGGCGCGCTGGACCAGATCTCGCTGGCGATCCCGGAGAGGGAGTCCCGCAGCCGCGTTCCGAAGGGCCCGTCCGGCACCCGGACGACGCCGACCCGCCACCCGCCCGCGGCGAGGTTCTTGCTCAGCGCGGTGGAGACGACCGTCCGCTCCGGCGCCCACCGGGAGGGGCTCTCGACCGACTGCGCCGGGTCGTGCACCAGGTCGCGGTAGATCTCGTCCGAGATGATCACCAGGTCGTGGTCGCGGGCCACCTCGCAGAGCCGCTGGATCGTTCCAGCGGAGGCCAGCGTGCCCGTCGGGTTGTCCGGGAGGGTCACCACGACCGCGCGCAGCGGACGGCCCGCCGCCCGGGCCCGCACGCAGGCGTCGGCGAGCAGTGCCGGGCTCGGCACCCCGCCCTCGCCGGGCGGCGTGGCGAGCATCACCGCGTCGTCGTCCAGCAGCGCGGCCTGGGCCGCGTACGACACCCAGCTCGGCGCGGGCACGGCCACCGCGCCGCCGAGCGCCATCAGCAGCGCGAACAGCAGCGGCTTGCTGCCGGGGCCGGCGACGATCCGGTCGGGGGCCGTCGGCAGGCCGCGGCGCGTCCAGTACCCGGCGACCGCCTCGCGCAGCTCGTCGGACCCGGCGACCGGGCCGTACCCGCCGCGGTCCGCGCCCTCGGACAGGGCCTCGGTGAGCGCGGGATGGATCGGGATCCCGGCCTCGCCGAACCCCATCGGCAGGACGGGCAGGCCCGCGCGGGCACGGCGGGCGAGGGCCTCGTTGACGGCGAGCGTGGCGGACAGGGCGACGGGACGCGGCGAAAGCGAGACCGGCCGTAGTGCGGACGGGCTGAGCGCAGGCATCAAGACTCCTGGACGGAGGTAAGAGGTTCGGCGTGATGGATGAGCGGGTCGCGCGGTGTGATCGCGTGACCTCTGCGAGTGACCCGGCCGGGACAGTTTCCATGGTGGTCTGCTCGGAGCATCATGACAAGCTCCTCTCAACGATGCTCGGCATAAGATGTGCTTATGCTCGAGGTGCGCCGGCTCAAACTGCTCTCCGAATTCGCCCGCCGCGGCAGCATCGCCGCGACCGCGGACGCCCTCGGCTACACGGCCTCGGCGGTGTCCCAGCAGCTCGCGACGCTGGAGCGGGAGGCGGGCGTCCCGCTGCTCGACCGCACCGCGCGCAGCGCCGAACTGACCGACGCCGGCCGCCGCCTGGCCGCCCGCGCCGAGGAGATCCTCGGGCTGGTC
>NZ_JBFAOF010000244.1:0-8750 GCF_040675125.1 Spirillospora sp. NPDC049652
GGTTCCGGCGGACGGCTCGGGAGCTCCGGGCCCAGCACGCTCGGCTCTTCGCGGCAGGCGAGGTCGGGCCAGACGATGATGCGTTCGACGGCGATGTCGATGAGCACCCGGGTGTAGTAGAGCCGTAGCCAGCGGTCCCAGAAGGGGCCGGTGGCGCGGGGGCCGTCGAAGCGCTCCCAGTTCGCGCCGAGGGACGCGGGGTAGTCGGCGAGCGGCGCCGAGAGCGAGGCGGTGCCCTGGACCAGCACGTATTCGGGCCGGTCGCTGTAGCCGTGGTCTCGTGTGTGGAACGCGAGGGCGACCTTGGGGTCGCGCCTGATGCGCTGAAGCTTCTTCCAGCCCCCGACCGAGCTGTTCACGGTGACGCGGCCGCCGTCGCGGTCGCGGGTGCCGAAGTTCGTGACCGGGGTGAGCACCGCGCCGCGGGCCGGCGTGACGGTGGCGAGGATGACGGCCTGGTCGCCGCAGATGATGTCGTCGACGGCGCCGGGCCAGTGCGAGAAGGTCATCGGTCGCTCCCTCCAGGACCGGCCCCAATCTAACAGACACAGATGTTTGCTAGATGGCGCGCCGGGCGCATTCGCGTCGGCGCCGCGGTGCTGGAACAAGCGGGAGGAGCTGAGAGAGCTGCGGCGTGGCTCGCTCTCTTCGAACGGAGTCAGGTCCGCTCTCCGAGAATCGCCCCCGGCACGAGGTCGTGGACGACCTGATGCCTTCGGCCACGCCGCGTGCCCCCGTCATGGATCAGGATTCAGTGGTCAGCGCTTGCCGTGGTACCGGTCCCAGAGCGCCTGCTTGTGGCCCGTGTACACCACCACGTTGCCGTCGTTCTGGACGGCGAGCCACGTGTTCTTGCGCCAGGTGTGCGAGGACCAGAGCGCCTTCTTGTTCTTGCTGTACACCACGAGGTTGCCGTCGGTCTGCATCACCGTGTACGCGCCCGGATTCCCCGACGTGCCGGTGTGCCACCTGAGCTTGTCGAAGTAGTACAGGGCCAGGTCGCCGTTCGGCTCCTGGCGGAGCCGCCAGACGTAGTTCTGGGAGACGACCTTCTGGTACGGGTAGAGCGTCACGCCGTTCGAGAGCGTGGAGATCCACTGGTAGCTGGACCACACCGCGGTCTTGCCCTTGCGGACGACGGCGCCCCCGTCGTCCTGCAGGGAGAGGTAGGCCCCCTTGGCGCCGTCGGTGTGAGTTCTCCAGTAGGTGTGGGTTCCCTTGGCGACGGCCAGGTCGCCGTTGGTGCGCATGGTCGCGGCCGAGCCCTTGACCCAGGTGTGGGAACTCCAGATGGACTTGGAGCCCTTGTACACGACCAGGTTGCCGTCGGACTGCATGGCCAGCTTGTACGCGCCGTTGGGCGAGCGCAGGTACTGCCCGGCCTTGAGGGTCTGGCCGGGCTTCAGCACCGAGCGCACAGCGCTGGCGTCGACCTTGGCGTCGGAGCTCGCGGCGCTCGCCTCGGCCTTGGTGCCGGAGTGCGAGGCGAACACGGGCACCGCGGCGGCGACGGCGGCCGTCGCCAGCCCGGCCGCGGCGAGCGCGGTCAGCTTCATCTTCATCTGTGGAACCTGGAAACCCCTTCTGTCGCGTGCGCCATGAATGCGCACTGATGACTCCCGACACTCAGGAGTCCCGTCATTGACGGGGGACGACCCTACGGTCCGCGCGGCCCGCGGATGTGTGCATTGCGTGCGGTTTCGCTGTGCACTGCGTGCAATTTCGCTGTGCACAGCGTGCGGCCGTGGGCGAGGGCGGCGATCGTCCCGTCAGTGGGGTCTTGTACCGTGCACCGCGTGCGTATCGGGGCAGATGAGACGCCGAATGAACGGCATGGGGGATCCTGCGGGACCGGCTCGGGGGCGAACGGGGTCGAGTGGTTCACCGAGATGGTGTCGCGCACGTTGATGCCGTCCGAGTTCAGCCCTCTGGACTCCGAGGGGTTCCATGCCCAGGGGTCCCTGCTGGACCTGGGCTCGGCGCAGGTGGCCAGGTTCGTCTACTCCCCGCTCCACTCGCGGCGGACGATGAGGCTGATCCGCGCGGGAGACCCGGAGCAGTACCAGCTCGGCATGGTCCTCAAGGGCACCGCGTGGTTCGCGCAGAACGGCGCCGAGGCGGACCTCCGGTCCCAGGAGATGGCGCTCTGGGACACCTCCCGGCCCTATGAGTCCGGGTCGGGGCTGGACGGCGGCCACGTCGAGGTCGTCGTCCTCCAGATCCCCAAGGCCGAGATGCCGCTGCCGTCCCAGCAGGTCGACCGGCTCCTGGCCCGGCGATTTCCCGCCGGCACGGGCCTGCAGGCCGTCCTGTCGGACTTCCTGCGGTCGCTGGCCGCCCACGCCGCGGACGCCGGGCCGGGCGGCCTGGCCACGCTGGGGCACATGGCGGTGGAGCTGACCGCCGCGAGCCTCACCCAGCAGCTCGGAAGCCGGCCGGAGGTGTCCGGGGAGTTCCGCGCCCAGACGCTGCTGCGCCGGATCGACGCGTTCATCGACCAGAACCTGGGCGAGCCGGGCCTGACTCCCCGGCTGATCGCCGACCGGCACCACATCTCGCTCCGGACGCTCTACACGCTGTTCGAAGGCCGTCCCGAGGGGGTCTCCGCGTCGATCCGCCGACGCAGGCTCGAACGCTGCCGCGCCGACCTCGCCTGCGCCGAGTTCCGGGACCAGCCGGTCCAGGCCATCGCCGCCCGCTGGGGCTTCACCAACGCCGCGTCCTTCAGCCGCACGTTCCGGGCGGCCTACGGCACCGCTCCGCACGACTACCGCCACCGAGCCCTGGGCACGAACGCCACCGACCGCGAGGCCACCGCGTTGGATTCGTTCCTTCACGAACCGTAATCGGTGATCTTTCGGGACGGGTCTCCCCTCCGTCCCCCGGGCCGGTGCGAGCCGGCCCGCACCCTCGGCTGCCTGGCCGTTCATCCTGGCTAGACTCAGGGACATGCCGGATACGCAATATGAAGACCTGCTCCGCCATGTGCTCACCACGGGTGCCCCCAAGGAGGACCGCACCGGCACGGGGACGCGGTCGGTCTTCGGCCACCAGCTGCGCTACCGGCTGTCCGACGGCTTCCCGCTGATCACAACGAAGAAGGTCCACTTCCGCTCCATCGCCTACGAGCTGCTGTGGTTCCTGCGCGGCGACTCGAACGTCGGCTGGCTGCGGGAGAACGGCGTCACCATCTGGGACGAGTGGGCCGCGCCGGACGGCGACCTCGGCCCGGTCTACGGCGTGCAGTGGCGGTCGTGGCCGACCCCGGACGGCGGGCACGTCGACCAGATCGGCGAGGTCCTGCGCACCCTGCGCGAGAACCCCGACTCCCGGCGGATCATCGTGTCGGCCTGGAACGTCGCCGACATCCCGCGGATGGCGCTGCCGCCGTGCCACGCGTTCTTCCAGTTCTACGTGGCGAACGGCGAGCTCTCCTGCCAGCTGTACCAGCGCAGCGCGGACCTGTTCCTCGGCGTGCCGTTCAACATCGCCAGCTACGCGCTGCTGACGCACATGATCGCCGAGCAGGTCGGGCTCGGCGTCGGCGACTTCGTCTGGACGGGCGGCGACTGCCACATCTACGACAACCACCAGGAGCAGGTCCGCACGCAGCTCGCCCGCGAGGCGCGACCGTTCCCCACGCTCAGCCTGAAGCCGGCCGACGACCTGTTCAGCTACACCTACGAGCACTTCGAGCTCAGCGGCTACGACCCGCACCCCGGCATCAAGGCTCCGGTGGCGGTGTGATCGGGCTCGTCTGGGCGCAGTCGTCCAACGGCGTCATCGGCCGCGACGGGACGCTGCCGTGGCGCCTGCCGGAGGACATGAAGCACTTCCGCGAGCTGACCGCCGGTTCGACCGTCCTGATGGGCCGCCGCACGTGGGAGTCGCTGCCGCCGCGGTTCCGTCCGCTGCCGGGCAGGCGGAACCTCGTGCTGTCGCGGACGCCGCAGGAGGGCGCGGAGACCTTCCCCGACCTGGCGCAGGCGCTCGCGGCGGCGACCGGGGACGTGTGGGTGATGGGCGGTGAGGCCGTGTACCGCGCGGCGCTGCCGCTGGCCGACCGGATCGTGGTCACCGAGATCCGCGAGTCGTTCGACGGGGACGCCCACGCCCCCGCCGTGGACCGGGCGCCCGACTCCGTCGGGCCGTGGCTGGAGTCGTCGACCGGGCTGCACTACCGGTTCCTCACCTGGAACTGAGCCCGGCCGTCCGCGCCCCGCTTCCCCGGGTGGTCACTCGGGGGCGGAGCTGACGTTGATCAGCGGGAGCCGGGTGAGGCGGGCCCGCTCCTCGGCGAGGATCTCGTCCTGGCGGTGCCGGCCCAGCTTGGTGTTCTGGACCTTGTCGTGCAGCTTGACGATCGCGTCCAGCAGCATCTCCGGGCGCGGCGGGCAGCCGGGCAGGTAGATGTCCACCGGGACGATGTGGTCCACGCCCTGCACCACGGCGTAGTTGTTGAACATGCCGCCGGACGAGGCGCACACGCCCATCGCGATGACCCACTTGGGCTCGGCCATCTGGTCGTAGAGCCGCCGCAGCACCGGCGCCATCTTCTGGCTCACCCGTCCGGCCACGACCATCAGGTCCGCCTGCCGGGGCGTCGCCGAGGCGCGCTCCATGCCGAACCGCGCGAAGTCGTGGCGCGGGTCGCCGACCGCCATCAGCTCCATGCCGCAGCAGGCCAGGCCGAACGTCATCGGCCACATCGACGACTTGCGCGCCAGCCCGGCCATCGTCTCCACGGTCGTGAGCAGGAAGTCGCCGGGGAGGTGTTCTTCGAGTCCCATAGTGCTTCCAGGCTGGTCGCGCGGCGCGCGGTGATCAATCGCCGGTTCCGCCATGATCGTTTCGTCCGGCGACACAATGGACGCATGGAGATGCGCGAGATCGAGGCGTTCCTGGAGGTCGCCCGCGAACTGCACTTCGGGCGCGCGGCCGCGCGGCTGCGGGTGTCGACGCCGCGGGTGAGCCAGGCGGTGCGGGCGCTGGAACGCCGCGTCGGGGCTCCGCTGTTCGAGCGGACGACCAGGCGGGTCCGGCTGACGCCGCTGGGCGAGCGGCTGCGCGCCGAACTCGCGCCCGCGCACGAGCGGATGGAGCGGGCCATTGCCGAGGCGCGCGTCGTCGCGGGCACCAAGGTGCTGCGCGTCGGCGTCGCGACCAGCCTCCCGGCGGCCGTGGTGGAGCGGCGGATCCAGGCGTTCGAAGGAGCCCATCCCCACTGCGCCGTGGTGCGTTCCGCGCATCCCAACACCGAGCCGTTCCGGTGGGCGGACGACTGGCCGGTGGACGTCTTCGTCGGCTGGCTGCCCAGCGACCCCGCGCTGATGGAGGCCGCGGGATTCCATGTCGGCCAGGCGTGGCACCGCGAGGAGCGGGCGGCGCTCCTCGCGGCAGGGCACCCGCTGGGACGGCATGTCAGCATCGACGCCGAGGAGCTGGCCGAGTACGACATCCTGTATCCGAGCAGCATGCCGCCGGACCTGGCCGACCTGTGGATACCTCCCGCCACCCCCGCCGGCGTCCCGCTGCGCCGGGTCCCCCGGCACGAGTCCGCGTCGCTGGAAGAGGCGATCATGCTGGTGGCCCAGGGAGACCTGGTCCACCTGACGATCGCCTCGGTGCGCCCCGGCAACCCGCGTGTCGTCACCGTCCCCGTGACCGGCCTGCCCCCGATGGTCTGCGCCCCGGTCTGGCCCGCCGGAAAGGACGACACGCTGATCCACGCCTTCACCTGACGCCCCAGGAGGACGATCACCATCGTCCCGTCCTGGAGGCGGCGGGTTCACCAGCGCCACTCGCGCCGGCCGTAGAGGTGCTCGGAGCGGACGTTGTTCTCCTCGCACCAGGACTCGAACTTCTCGATCTGCTTGAGCTGGTAGGAGTCCTCGTTGTAGCTGGTGGCCATGACGTGTCCCAGCCAGGGCTCCTCGCCCATCGCGTAGACGTAGGCCTCGTCCGCGCCCAGTTCGGTGACGATGGCGGCGGCCTGGTCGGCGTCCGAGCCGGAGAGCTTGCGGGAGACGTTCATCTGGCGCGGGACGGGCTTGGTCAGCAGCGCCTGGTAGAGCCAGGTCAGCGGCGCGCCGTCGCACTCCATCCCGACGAAGGCGACGTCGGCCTTGCCGAGGTGGCTGCGGATGTGCCGGTAGAGCATCGGGTCGACGCCGGACGAGTCGGCGCCGACGAAGATCTTCCGGCCGGCGAGCTCGACCCAGTAGGTCGACTTGGCGCGGATGTCGAGGTCGGCGTGCTCGCCGAGGAACGGCGTCGCGGTCACCCTTCCGCCGGGGAAGGGGACCTCCTCGAAGGAGTCGACCTCGGCGACCGGGAAGCCCGCGCCCTCCAGGAACAGCTTGAGGGACGGGTCGGCGAGCCCCCCGCCGGACGCCCGGGGCACGACGACCGTGCCCACCCGGCCGCGGAGCTGGAGGAGGGTCTCCAGGACGACGTGGTCCTGGTGGCCGTGGGTGAGCAGGACCAGGTCGATGCGGTCGGGGAGGTCGGCGAGCGTGTAGCGGTCCCCGGCCGTCGTGTCGGCGCTGATGAACGGGTCGGTGAGGATCGCCGCCTCGGGCGTCTGCATCAGCACGCAGGCGTGGCCGAGGTAGCGGATGCGTCCGCCGCCCTCGATGTGCCGGTCGGGGGCCTGGGACGGCGCGTCCGTGAGGAGCCCGGCGAGCTGCGCGGCGCCCGCGTCGTCCAGTTCCAGCGCTTCGCGCAGGGCGCCCAGGGACGCCGGCCGCAGGCGCGCGCCGAACAGGGCGTCGAGTCCCGCGTGCCGGAAGGGGATCTTCAGGTCGAGGACGCCGGGCGAGGGCAGCCGCGGGGTGCTGAGGACGAACGGGCGCTCGGTGCCCGGCTCGATCGACAGCTGGACCGACTGGCGGGCCTCGGTGTGCGCCGGGCTCCGGTACACCAGCGGTTCCAGGAAGCGCAGCGAGGCCTGGCTGTCGGTGTCGTAGACGAGCTCCACCAGCCCGGCCAGCTCCGGCGGGAGCCTGGCGTAGAGCGGGGTCAGGTCGTAGCCCTCGGCGTTCTCGCGCAGCAGGTCCTCGGCCTCGGCGATCGCCTCGGCGAAGCGCAGCATGGGGGCGCGGTCCCGGCGGACGGCGTCCAGCAGCGCGCGGACCTCGTCGGCGCGGTCCTCGTCGATGTTGATGAAGTACCCGCCGCGCAGGGCCGGGTTGCGGCTCGCCTCGGCGTGCGTGGACGGGGACTCCAGATACGACTCCAGAAGCGGCACCTGCAGGAAGGCGAGGTTCATCGCGGCCTGGACGGGCGCCACCGAGTGGAACCACGCGGAGAACCCGTCGACCAGCGGCTCGATGATGACGTTCGGCCGGAGGAAGAGCTCTTCAGTGTTCATGGGCGCCAGAATCGCGATCGCCGCTATAAAAACGCTTCCGCCCGTATATAGCGCCTTTATAGAGGGGATATGGCGGGCCTACTTCCCATTTCCCCCGATCTGCTTAGAGTCGGCTGCCGTGAACATTCAGCAGGCGGTTGCGGCGCAGGCCCGGCGGAACCCGGGCGGAGTCGCCCTCGTGGCGAAGGATCTGCGCGTCACCTACGGAGAGCTGGAGTCGCGGTCCAACCGGATCGCGCACACGCTGCTCCGGCACGGGGTCCGGCCGGGAGAGCCGGTGGGGGTCCTCATGGACCGGGGGGCCGACCTGGTTCCGGCCCTCCTCGGAACGCTCAAGAGCGGCGCCTCCTACGTCCCGCTCGACCCCGCGTACCCACTCGACCGGCTGGCGCACATGGCCTCGGACAGCGGCCTTCGCCACGTCGTGACGCTGCCCTCCCTGACCGGGCTGGTTCCGGCGGGCGTGACGCCGGTGTTCGTGGAGGCCGACGGGCCGTCGGACGACCCGGGAGTGGCCGTCCCCCCGGACGCGCCGGCGTACGTCATCTACACCTCGGGTTCGACGGGCAAGCCGAAGGGCGTCACCGTCGAGCACCGCAGCGCCATGAACCTGCTGACGTGGGTGGGCGAGGCCTGGGGCGAGGGCCTCGGCGGCTGGCTGGCGGCCACCTCGATCGGTTTCGACCCGTCGGTGATGGAGATCTTCGGGCCGCTGGTGCACGGCGGGACGGTCATCCTCGCCGACGACCTGCTCGCCCTGCCCTCGCTGCCGGCGGCCGGCGAGGTGAGGGCGCTGGGCGGGCCTCCGCCGGTGCTCGCCGCGCTGCTGCGGTCGGGGCCGCTGCCGTCCTCGCTGCGGCTGGTCTACTCCGGCGGCGAGGCGCTGCCGGCCGGCCTTGCGGCGCGGTTCTTCGCGGCGGCGCCCGGCATCCGCTTCTTCAACTGCTACGGCCCGACCGAGTGCACCACGCAGTGCCTGGCGCACGAGGTGTCCGCGGGCGAGGACCCGGTGCCGATCGGGCTGCCGATCGCGGGCGCGGTCGTCAGCGTCCGGGACGCCGGCGGCCGCGAGGTCGCGCCCGGCGAGACGGGCGAGCTCGTGGTGGCCGGTCCGGTCGTGGCCCGCGGCTACCTCGGGTCGGATCCCGGCGGGTTCACGGAGCTGGAGGGGGTCGGCCGCGCCTACCGGACGGGCGACCTGGCACGGTTCGAGGACGGCGCCTACTGGTTCGCCGGACGGTCCGACACCCAGGTGAAGATCCGCGGACACCGGGTCGAGCCGGGCGAGGTCGAGCACGCGCTGACCGCGCATCCCGCGGTGGCGGAGGCGGCCGTCGTGGCCGTGCCCGACGCCGACGGCACTCACCGCCTGATCGGC
>NZ_JBFAOF010000245.1:0-8747 GCF_040675125.1 Spirillospora sp. NPDC049652
CTCGCGCAGGCGAGCACGGCCGCGCTGCCCGGCCCGGACCTGCCCGAGTGGGTCGCCCCGCTCGGCCTCATCGTGCCCGGGCAGATCATGGTCGAGAACCTGGCCCGGCGGCTCGGGATCGACCCCGACGTCCCGCGCGGGCTGAACAAGGTCACCCAGACCGACTGACCCGCGCCGGCGGGGACCGGGGCCGGCCCGCACCGGCCGGCCCCGGACCCGCCGGACACCGCCAGGCTCCGCGCCCCCGGCCTCCGGGCCGGGCGCGGCCGAAACCGACAGAACGAGAGGAACCCCGCAATGGCCAAGGCCGAGGACATCATCGCGGCGCTCGGCGGCGCCGACAACATCATCGAGATCGAGCCCTGCGCGACCCGGCTCCGCACCGAGGTCAAGGACGCGGGGGCCGTCAACGAGGCGGGCCTGAAGGCCGCCGGCGCGTTCGGCGTCATGCGGTCCGGTTCCGTCGTCCAGGTGGTCGTGGGCCCCGAGGCCGACACGATCGCCACCGACATCGAGGACATCCTCGACTGATCCCCCTAGGAGGACCGATGACGCGCGTACTGTCCCCGGTCAGCGGGCGGGTCGTCGGGCTCGCGGGCGTGCCGGATCCGGTGTTCGCCCAGGCCATGGTCGGCCCGGGCACCGCCGTCGACCCGGCCCGCGAGCCCGGCCAGGCCATCGCCCCGGTCACCGGGAAGATCGTCAAGATGCACCCGCACGCCTACGTGGTGGTGGACGACGAGGGGCACGGGGTGCTGGTGCACCTCGGCATCGACACCGTCCAGCTCAAGGGCGAGGGGTTCGAGCTGCTGGCCGCCGAGGGCGACCGGGTGACGGCGGGCCAGCCGCTGGTCGCCTGGGACCCGGGCGCGGTGGAGGCGGGCGGACGCTCGCCGATCTGCGCCGTGGTCGCGCTCGACGCGCCCGTCGAGGCGCTGTCGGACGTCGTGGAGTCCGGCACCGTGCGGCAGGGCGCAGAGCTGTACGTATGGAGCTGACCCGGCTGCCGCTCGGCGCCGCCGTCTTCGACCTCGACGGCACGCTGATCGACACCGAGCCGCGCAGCCGCCTGATGTGGGCGCGGCTGTTCGACGCCCACGGCGCGCCCCACGACGAGGCCGTCCTGGCCTCCTTCGCGGGACGCCGCGGGCGCGAGGCGCTCGTCGACCACCTGCACCTGTTCCCCGGCCGCACGGTCGAGGAGCTGTTCCACGAGGTGCTGGGCCACTACGACGACCCGGACCTGCCGGTCCCCGAACCCGTCCCGGGCGCGGTCGAGCTCGTCCGGGCGCTGCACGCGCTGGACGTCCCGATCGCGGTCGTGACGTCGGGGCTGCGCGGGTACGCGCACGGCCTGCTGGCCGAGCTGGGCGTCGACGGCCTGCTGGACATGGTCGTCACCGCC
Organism: Spirillospora sp. NPDC049652; assembly: GCF_040675125.1. Classification (NCBI taxonomy): domain Bacteria; kingdom Bacillati; phylum Actinomycetota; class Actinomycetes; order Streptosporangiales; family Thermomonosporaceae; genus Spirillospora; species Spirillospora sp. NPDC049652. The sequence continues at coordinate 1,406 of NZ_JBFAOF010000245.1, forward strand.
GACGACGTCGTCGTCGGCAAACCCCACCCCGAGGGCTTCCTCGCCGCCGCGCGCGGCCTGGGGGTCCCGCCCGCGGAGGCCGTGGCCTTCGAGGACGCGCCCGCCGGCGTGGCCGCCGCGCGGGACGCGGGTATGACCGTCGTGGGGATCACCACGACGCAGCCGTCCACCGCACTGCGCGCCGCGCGGCACGTGGTGGCCGACCTGCGGCAAGTGACCGTGACTCCCGGACCCGAACTGCGGATCCGGGACACCGAGGAGAAGAACCAGTGAGCGAGCGCAACGTCAAGATCGAGTCGAGGGTGGGGCTGCACGCGCGCCCGGCCGCGCTGTTCGTGCAGACCGCGGCCAAGGCGCCGGGCGACGTCACCGTGGCGAAGGCCGGCGGCACGCCGGTGAACGCCAAGAGCATCCTGGCCGTCCTCGGCCTGGACGCCAGGCACGGCGAGGAGATCGTGATCGCCGCCGACTTCGACGGCGCCGACGACCTCCTGTCCCAGCTGGAGGCGCTGCTGTCCACGCCCGAGCCCGAGAATGCCTGAGCCGGGGGACGCCGTCAGGACCGGTCAGCCCCTCCCCGCCGAGGCGCCGCACAGCTCCGCCGGGCCGGCGGCCTCGGCCGCGGGCTCCGCTGAGCTGTACGGGGCCGGGGTGAGTCCGGGCGTCGGGTTCGGCCCGGTGCGCGGGATCGCCGGGGCCGTCCCCGAGCCGGCCGCGGACGCCGCGCCCGCCGGGGACGCCGAGGCCGAGACCGCCGAGGCCCTCGCGGCCCTCGCCGCCGTCGCCGACGACCTGGAGGCGCGCGGGGAGACCGCCGCCCGGGTCGGCAACAAGGACGGCCAGGACGTCCTGAACGCCCAGGCGCTGATGGCCCGCGACCCCGGCCTCGCCGACGGCGTCAAGGCCAAGGCGGCCGAGGGCCGCACGGCGGCCCGCGCGGTGTTCGAGTCGTTCGGCGTGTACCGCGAGATGCTCGCGGGCGCGGGGGAGTACCTCGCCGCCCGGGTCACCGACCTCGACGACATCCGGGACCGCACCGTCGCCCGGCTGCTCGGCCTCCCGATGCCCGGCGTGCCCGACTCCGACGAGCCGTTCGTGCTGGTCGCGCGCGATCTCGCGCCCGCCGACACGGCCGTGCTCGACCCGGCCAAGGTCGTCGCGTTCGTCACCGAGGAGGGCGGCCCGACCAGCCACACCGCGATCCTCGCCCGCACCATGGGCGTCCCCGCGGTCGTGGCGCTGCCCGGCGCGACCGGTCTCGCCGACGGCACGCCCGTCCTGGTGGACGGCGCGGCCGGGACGGTCCTCATCGACCCGCCGGCCGCGACCGTGACCGCCGCGCGCGACGCCGCCGCCGCACGGGCCGCCGTGCTCGCCGGGTCGTCCGGCCCGGGACGCACCAAGGACGGCCACGCGGTGCCGCTGCTGGCGAACATCGGCGGCCCGAAGGACGTCCCGGCGGCGGTCGAGAACGGCGCGGAGGGCGTCGGGCTCTACCGCACCGAGTTCCTGTTCCTGGACCGTGCCACCCCGCCGTCCGACGAGGAGCAGGAGCTCGCGTACCGCGAGGTGCTGGCGGCGTTCCCGGACGGACGCGTCGTCGTGCGCGCCCTGGACGCCGGGGCCGACAAGCCGCTGGCGTTCCTGCCGCCTCCCGGCGACGAGCCCAACCCGGCGCTCGGTGAACGCGGCCTGCGGATGCTGCGCCGCCACCCGGCCGTGCTGTCGACCCAGCTGTCCGCGCTGGCCCGCGCCGCGTCCGGGCAGACCGCGAAACTGCAGGTCATGGCCCCGATGGTGACCGACGCCGAGGAGGCGGCCCTGTTCGCCGCCGCCTGCCGCGAGGCCGGGATCGAGCACCCGGGCGTCATGGTCGAGGTCCCTGCGGCCGCGCTGCGCGCCCGCGACCTGGCGCCCGAGGTGGAGTTCTTCAGCCTCGGCACCAACGACCTCACCCAGTACGCGTGCGCCGCCGACCGGCAGATCGGCGGACTGGCCCACCTCCAGGACGCGTGGCAGCCCGCCGTCCTGGACCTGGTCGCGTCCGCCGCGTCCGCCGGGATCCCCTGCGGCGTCTGCGGCGAGGCGGCGGGCGATCCGGCGCTGGCCTGTGTCCTGGTCGGGCTGGGTGTCACGTCGCTGTCGATGAGCGCGCCGTCGCTGCCGTTCGTCCGTGCGGCGCTGGCCCACCACACGCTGGACGAATGCCGCACGGCGGCGGCCGCCGCCCGCGCCTCCCGGTCCGCCGCCGAGGCCAAGCGCGCCGCCCGCGACGTCCTTCCGGCGCTGACGGACCTCGGTCTCTGACCCCTGGGTCCAAGGGGGTCTCTGACCTCTTGGTCGCGAAGGCGGGGCCGAGCTGCGCATCGCAGCTCGGCCCCGCCTTTTCGCGCCTGTCAGTAGGTGACGCCTGTGCCGATGGGCTTTCCGGCGACGGGGACGGGCAGCTTGGCGGTGGGCTTGACCTGGCCGGACAGGATGCGCGCGAGTGCCTTGATCGCGGGCGAGGTGGACGAGTAGGTCGCGACCAGGGCCTTCGCGCGGGTGGCCCGGTCCAGGTCGTAGGGCGAGCCGAGCGCGGCGACGACAGTCGGCTTGGACGCCAGCGCGCGGGCGCTCGCGGCGGTGCCGGCCGCGCCCTTGTTCAGGGTCGTGAGCAGCGCGACGTCCGCCTGGCCGAGCGAGCCCGCCGTCTTCACCCCCGCCGCGCGGAGCGCCGCGACGACCTGAGAGCTCTTCGCGCCGGTCACGTACACCTTGCGCCCCTTCAGTGGCAGTACCTTCCCGTCGTTGCGGACGACGGTCACGCCGTGCTCGGAGACGCTGCGCGCGAGGGCGTGGTGCTGCGGCGTGTCCACCAGGCCGGCGGCCTTGGCCGGATCGACGTGGGTGCCGCGGAACAACCCGCGGCGCTCCTTCAGCCGAAGGATCCGCGTCACCGCGTCGTCCAGCCGGGCGCGCGGGATCTTGCCGGACTTCGCCGCGGCCAGCACCGCCCGGTATGCGACCGGCAGGCTCGGCGGCATCAGCAGCTGGTCGGCCCCCGCGTTGACCGCGCGGACCGGGACCACCCGGTCGCTGTACTTCTGCCGGACGCCGTCCATCTGCAGCGAGTCGGTGATGATCACGCCCTGGAAGCCGAGCTTGCCGCGCAGCAGCCCGGTCAGGACGTTCCTGGAGAGCGTCGCCGGGTCGCCGCTGCCGTCCAGCTTGGGGACGACGATGTGCGCGGACATCACCGCGTCCGCGCCCGCCGTCCGGAACGGCGGCGCGTCCAGGCGCTCCCAGGTGGCCCTGCTGTGGGTGATCACCGGGAGTCCGGTGTGGCTGTCGGTGCCGGTGTCGCCGTGCCCGGGGAAGTGCTTGGCGGTGGCGGCGACCCCCGCCTGCTGGTATCCGGCGACGGCCGCGTGGGTCATCCGCGCGACCAGGCCCGGGTCGGCGCCGAACGAGCGGATGCCGATCACGGGGTTCGCCGGGTTGACGTTGACGTCGGCGTCCGGCGCGTAGTTCTGGTTGACGCCCACCGCGCGCAGCTCCGCCCCGGTCGCCGCCGCGGCGGCCTGTGCGTCGGCGGTCCGGCCGGACGCGCCGAGCGTCATGTTCCCGGGGAACCGGGTCACGAACGGCGTGCGCGACACGATGCCCTGCTCCTCGTCCACGCCGATCGTCAGCGGGATCTTGGACGCCTTCTGCAGCGCGTTGGACAGCTCGGCGGTGGACCGGGGCGTCCGCAGATTCCCGGGGAAGTAGATGACGCCGCCGACGTGGTAGTCGCGGATCATCGCCCTGCCCTGCGCGGCGCTGCCCACCGTGGGGACGAACAGCTGCCCGACCTTCTGCTCGGTGCTCAGCTTCGCGACGTAGCCGGGGATCCAGTCGGCCTTCGCCGCCGGCGAGGACGTCGGAGAGGCCGTCAGCCCTTGCCGTCCGGCCCGCTTGCCGCTCCCGTCCCCGCACCCGGCCAGCGAAGCGGCCGTCACCGCCGCCATCACGACCCCGACCGCCCGCCGGCCCCGCCACGTCCGCATGAGCCCCGGCCGCGCGTGTGACACCCGCGCGGCGGGAGGACGGGGCGTGTTCTCGGGCGGGAAGGAGGGACGTTCAGCCTGCACGATGCTCCCGAGGGGCGTGACCGGGTCGTTATCTGACCCGGGCGACGGTAGTCGGCGGGTGGCACCCTGTCCAAACCACCCCAGGGCGCGCCGCTCGATGCCTCAGGGCGCAGGGGAGCGCCACCGGTGCCGCCCCGAGGGTGAGTGAGTACTCGCTCGTGGTTAGTGAGTGTTCACTCACCGCTGGCCGCGAAAATGGCACGTTCCAGTACGGAACGGGGCGTCGGCGCGGGACGAACCGCGTTATTCCGGTGGCGGGAAGCCCAGCCGGCGCATCGCGAGGGACGCGGCCCCGACGGCGCCGTCGCCCGCGCGGCGCGGGTCGGCGTCGAAGCGGGCCCGCAGTCCGGCGCGGACGGCGTCGGCCACCGGGCCGTCCCGCAGCACCGAGCCGTGCATGACGACCGGGGCGGACGGGTCGGTCAGCGCGGCGCGGACGGCGTCCACGTCGCGCAGCAGCCACTCGGCCGCCTCCTCGGTGATCCGGCGCGCCACCGCGTCCCCCGCGGCGGCCGCGGCGGCGACCACCGGGCCCAGCCTGCCGAGGGCCGCGGGCGGGCGGCCGTAGACCTCCTTGATGATGGCCTGCGCGAGGGCGGGGTTCTGGGGGAGGCGCGGCGCCGGTTCACGGGCCAGCGTCGTGGTGCCGCCCGGGCCGGGCGAGGTCCCGGTGACCGCGCCGGCGAAGGCCAGGGCGGGCGCGGGGGCCGCGGCGGGGCGGTGGTGGGTGCGATGGTGGCGGGGGGTGACGGAGCCCAGTTGTGCGAGCACGGCCTGGCCGAGCAGCGCGCGCGGCACCGACTCGGTGAGCAGGGTGGGGCGGCTGCGGCCGTCCAGCGCGGCGAGCGCGGCGCGCACCGCCTCGCGGCCGAGCCACACCGCCGACCCCTCGTCCCCGACGAGCCAGCCGTAGCCGTCCGCGCGGCGCACGATCGTGCCGTCGCTGATCACCGCGGCGCCCGCGCCGGTGCCGGAGAACACCACGATGCCCTTGGGGGCGGTGGTCCCGGCCGCGAACGCCACGGCGATGTCGGTCACGACCGCGGGAGAACCGCGCAGGCCGCAGGTGTGCCAGGCGCGCCGGGCGGCGGAGACCGCCGCCGGCCGTCCGGCCGAGCCCGCGCCGGCGATCCCGAAGACGCCGGTGAGGACGAGTGAGCGGTCCACGTCGCCGAGGGCCTCACTCAGGGCCGTGGTGAGGGCACCCGCGGTGTCGCCTCCGGAATTGGGGTTCGCGCCGGGACCGGTTCCGGTCCCGGCGAGCGCCCCGGTGAGAGTCAGCACTACACAGCGGGTCTTCGTGCCACCCGCGTCTATGCCGATCACGTAAGGACCGGCCAAATGGGTCAACACATGGCGACCGTAGCCGTTTCCACCGTTGACGTGACATCGCGAAGGTAAGAAAATTCCTTACATGAGGAAACCCACCGGCACAGAGCCGGGGAGTAGTGGGGGTGGGGCGACCCAGGAGACAGCACGGGACGAGGCGGCGTCACAGACGCCGCTGAGCACCGTGGTGCGGGTGCGGTCGCTGCTGCCCTCGCTTCCACCGGCGGAGCGCAGAGTCGCGCAACGCGTCATCGACGACCCCGAGGGGGTCGCGAACTCGACCATCACCGAACTCGCCCAGAACTGCGGCACCTCTGAGACCACGGTCATCAGGTTCTGCCGGGCGATCGGGTTCCATGGTTATCCAGAGCTGCGATTGACCCTCGCGACGGAGGCGGGGAGGGCCCAGAGCGCCACCGGCGGGCGGGTCATCGGCAGCGACATCAGTCCGGACGACTCCCTCGAGCAGATCGTGGAGAAGGTCACCTTCGCCGACGCCCGCGCCGTCGAGGAGACGGCGGCCCAGCTCGACATCAAGATGCTCGAGCAGGTCGTCGACGTGATCGTGGCCGCCGACCGCGTGGACGTCTACGGGGTGGGCGCCAGCGCCTTCGTCGCCCTGGACTTCCAGCAGAAACTGCACCGCATCGGGAGGAACTGCTACGCCTGGTCCGACGCCCACATCATGCTCACCAGCGCCGCGCTGCTGGGCACGGGGGACGTCGCGGTCGGGATCTCGCACACGGGCGCGACGGTGGAGACCATCGACGCGCTGGAGGTCGCCAAGAGCAAGGGGGTCACCACGGTAGCCCTGACCAACTTCCCCAAATCGCCCATCGCCGACGTCGCCGACCTCATCCTGACGACGGCCGCGCGCGAGACCACGTTCCGATCGGGTGCGACGGCCAGCCGGCTGGCGCAGCTGACGGTGGTCGACTGCGTGTTCGTCGGGGTGGCGCAGCGCACCTTCGGCTCCACCCGAAAAGCCCTTGAAGCCACGTTCGAGGCGGTCCGCGGCCGGACCGTGCGACCCGACCGGAGGCGTCGGTGATCCAGCTTGACCTGCCCACCGAGGGCCGCAACCCGCGGACCCTCGACGTCGACACGCTTCCCACCCTGGAAGTGCTGCGCCGCATCAACGCCGAGGACGCCACCGTCCCCGCCGTCGTCGCGGCCGTCCTGCCCGAGCTCGCCGTCCTGGTCGACCTCGCCGTGGAGTCGCTGCGCAACGGCGGCCGGGTGCACTACTTCGGCGCGGGCACCTCGGGACGCCTGGCCGTGCTGGACGCGGCGGAGCTCCCGCCCACGTTCGGCATGTGGAACCGGGTCGTCGCCCACCACGCGGGCGGCCCCGGGGCGTTCACCCAGGCCGTCTCCGAGGTCGAGGACGACGTGGACCTCGGCGCGTCCGACGCCGCCGCGGTCGAGCCCGGCGACGTCGCGATCGGCGTCGCCGCGTCCGGACGCACCCCCTACGTGATCGGCGCCCTGCGCGCGGCCGCGGCCGCCGGGGCGCACACCGCGCTCATCTCCTGCAACCCCAACGCGCCGTACGGCGACGAGGTCGCCGTGCACATCCCGCTGGCCACCGGACCCGAGGTGATCAGCGGCTCGACGAGGATGAAGGCCGGCACCGCCACCAAGCTGGTGCTCAACTCGTTCTCCACCACGCTCATGATCAGGCTGGGCCGCACCTACTCCAACCTGATGGTCAGCGTGAACGCCCTCAACGCCAAGCTCCGCGCCCGTCTCGTCCGCATCCTCACCGAGGCGACCGGCATGGACTCCCGCTCCTGCGCCGCCGCGCTGGCCGAGGCCGGCGGCAACACCCGCGTGGCCCTGGTCAGCCTGCTCGGCGAGGTCCCCGCCGACCGGGGACGGTCGGTGGTGACCATCGG
>NZ_JBFAOF010000246.1:0-8693 GCF_040675125.1 Spirillospora sp. NPDC049652
CCGCCGCCGGGATCGAGCCGGTCGTCCGCACCACCGGCACCCCGCTCCCGGACGAGGCCGACGGGCTGTTCGGCTGGGCCGTCCGGGAGGCCGTCACCAACGTCGTCCGGCACTCCCGGGCCAGGCGCTGCGAGATCGTCGTCCGCCGCGAGCCGGACGCCGCCGTCCTGTCGGTCACCGACGACGGCACGGCGTCCGAGGGGTCCTTCACCCCCGGCAACGGGCTCACCGGCCTCACCGAACGCCTCGGCGCGGCGGGCGGCGACGTCATCGCCCGGCCCCGCCCGTCCGGCGGGTTCGCGGTCACCGCGCGGCTGCCGCTACCGCCGGACGCGGGGCCGGCCGGACGGAGCGGCAAGGGGACGGAAGGCCACGGGACGCCGGGAAGCACCGAGGGCACGGCCGACCGCGGGACGCCCGGGAGCGCCGAGGGTCCGGCGGACGGCGGGGCCCCGCGCCCGGCAGTAGGGTCTGCGACGTGATCCGGGTGATGCTGGCGGAGGACCAGGGGATGGTGCGGGGCGCGCTCGCCACGCTGCTCGGGCTGGAGGACGACCTGGAGGTGGTCGCCGAGGCCGCGGGCGGCGCGGAGGCCGTGCTGGCGGCCGAGCGCGAGCGGCCCGACGTCGCGCTGCTGGACATCGAGATGCCCGGCAAGGACGGCCTGGCCGCCGCCGCCGAGATCCGCGCCGCCGTCCCGTCCTGCCGGGTCATGATCCTGACCACTTTCGGCCGTCCCGGCTACCTGCGCCGCGCCATGGAGGCCGGCGCCTCGGCGTTCCTGGTGAAGGACAGCCCGGCGCAGGAGCTCGCCGCCGCGATCCGCCGGGTGGTCGCGGGCGAGCGGGTGATCGACCCGAACCTCGCCGCCGCCGCGCTCAGCGCCGGCCCGAACCCGCTCTCGCCGCGCGAGCGGGACGTGCTGACGGCGGGCGCGGACGGCTCGACCATCGCCGACATCGCGGCCCGCCTGCACCTGTCGGAGGGCACGGTCCGCAACTACCTCTCGGCCGCGATCACCAAGGTGGGGGCGCGCAACCGCATCGAGGCCGTCCACACCGCGCGGGCGCAGGGATGGCTCTGAGCCGCCGAGCTCACCGGGCCCCCGCCCGGGGGCCCCGCCGACCGGCGACACCCCCCGGCCGCCGTCCCACCCGCCGCGCCGCGCGGCGGATCGGGGCGCTGCTGCTGGCCGGCGCGCTCGCCGCGTCCTGCCGCAGCGGCGACCCGGGCACCATCAAGACCACGCCGGTCGGGCCCGCCCCGGCCGTCCCGCAGTGGGCCAGCGTCGGCTGCACCGGCGGGACGCTGACCAGCGGGCGGCACACGTTCCAGGGGCGCGACTTCCTCGTCAGCGTCCCCGACCGGGGACGGGACGACCCGCAGGACACCAGCCCCTCGCCGCTGATCCTCGACCTGCACGGCCTGGACTCCTCCGGCCTGGAGGAGGCCGTCTACGGACGGCTCGCGGCGTCGGGCGCCGCGCGCGGGTTCGTGGTCGTCGAACCCGGCAGCGCGCCCGGCCGCACCGGCTGGAAGCTGCCCGGCATGCCGGACGGCGACGCCGACATCGGCTACGTGAACGCGCTGCTCGACCACCTGGAGAAGGGCCTCTGCCTGGACCGGCGGCGCGAGTTCGCGGCGGGCTTCTCCAACGGCGCGGGCCTCGCGACGGCGCTGGTCTGCGGCCTCGGCGGACGGCTCGCCGGGGTCGCCGCCGTCTCCGGCCTGAACCTGGCCCGGCCGTGCTCGCGGCCCGCGCCGACCACGATCGTCGCCTTCCACGGCACGTCCGACCCGGTCGTCCCGTACGGAGGCGGCGAGCCCTTCGGCGGGCGACGGGCGCGGATCCCGTCCTGGATGGTCCCGGCGGACGGCTCGTTCGACCTGCCCGCGGTGCCCGCCTCGGCGGCGGCGTGGGGGCGCGCGTTCGCGTGCGTGAAGACGGTCTCGGCGAAGCCCGCGTCCGGCGTCCGCCGCCGCTCCTGGACCGGCTGCCGCCGGGACGCCCGCGTGGACCTCTACAGCGTCTCGGGCGCGGGCCACGCCTGGCCGGGCTCGTTCGCGATCGGGGCGGGCGCGTCCACCCGGGCGATCGACGCCACCGCGGTCACCCTCGACGCCTTCATCGACGGCGCCCCGCGCTGGCGCGCCCGCCGCGCGTTCCCGATGCCCGAGGCGGGGTTCGGCGGGGACTCCGGCCGTTCGCCTCCACCCACCGCCGCCGCGACGCCCTGACCACGGCCGCCGCCCGCGCGGGGCCTGGCCCGGCGGGCGTCAGGCGGTGGAGATGTGGTCGGCGAGGTAGCCGTGTATGAGCCGCTCGGCCTCGGCGAGGATGTCGGGGTCGCCTGACGGGTCGCGGCGGAAGGCCAGCTTGAGCACGGCGTCGGCGGCCTCGACGGCGATCGCGAGGGCGCGCGCCAGACCCGGCGTCTCGGCGATGCCGAAGGTGTCGACGATCAGCTCGCGCAGCCGCTCGGCCACGACCGAGTTGTTCTCCGCGCCCTCGTCCAGCAGCCGGACGTCGGCCACGTCGCCGAACCGCAGCACCCGGAACCCCGGGACCGAGCGGTGCATCTCCACGAAGATGTCGATGATCGCGCCGACCGTGTCGGACCAGTCGTCGAAGCCGCCGCCGGTGAGCCGCTCGGACACCCGCCGCTCGAACTGCTCCAGGTTGCGCAGCGCGAGCGCCTGCGCGACCGCCCGCTTGTCGGGGAAGAACTGGTAGACCGATCCGATCGCGACCTCGGCGCGCTGCGCGATGCGGGTCGTGGTGAGACCGTCGTAGCCGTCCTCGTCCAGGATGTCCGCGCAGGCGTCCAGCATCCGCTGCACGCGTTCGGCGCTGCGGCGCTGGGCGGGACGGCGGCGGAGCGGCGTTCGGATGTCGGTCACGCCCCCCATTGTCGCCCCTCCGCGCCGTCCTGGGACATGACGAAGCGGAGATCACACCCTGGACGGGCCGTCCGGCCCGGGTATCGGGGCCGGACGGCACCAGGCGGTAGGGCCGGGTGGCATCGGGCGGTAGGGCCGGGTGGCGGGGCGGCCGGGCGGGCGCCGGGCGGCGTACGCGATCATCGGGAGCAGGCCCCGGTCGCCGGGGAGCGGAACGCGCCGAGGAGGACCATGAGCACCCTTCCCACGTCGATGCGCGCCGCGCTCGCCCACTCGCCCGAGGACGCGGCGGACGGCATCACCGTCGAGACCGTCCCGGTGCCGCGTCCCGCCACGGGGGACGTGCTGGTCGAGGTGCGCGCGGCCGGGATCGTCCCGGACGAGCTGTCCTGGCCCGGCACCTGGACCGACCGCGCGGGACGCGACCGCGCCCCGAGCATCCCCGCGCACGAGGTCGCGGGCGTCGTCGCCGCCGTCCGGTACGGGACGACCGGCTTCCAGGAGGGCGACCGGGTGGTCGGCCTCGCCGACTGGCACCGCGACGGCGGCGCGGCCGGGTACATCGCGGTCGAGGCCCGCGACCTGGCCCGCCTGCCCGACGAGGTGTCCTTCACCGACGCCGCCGCGCTCCCGATCGCGGGGCTGACGGCCTGGCAGGGCCTGTTCACGCACGCCGGGCTGGCCCCAGGGCAGACCGTCCTGGTGCACGGGGCGGGCGGGGGCACCGGCTCACTCGCCGTGCAGCTCGCGCGCGAGGCGGGGGCCCGCGTGCTCGCCACCGGCCGCGCCCGGGACGCCGCCCTGGCCCGGGACCTGGGCGCGGACGAGTTCGTCGCCCTGGAGGACGGGCGCTTCGAGGACGCCGGGCCGGTGGACGTCGTCTTCGACACGATCGGCGGCGACGTGCTCGCCCGGTCGGCCTCGGTCGTCCGGCCCGGCGGGACGCTGGTGTCCATCACGGCCCCGCCGCCCGAGCTGCCCGGCGGCACGCGCGGCGTCGTGTTCATCGTCGAGCCGAACCGCGACCAGCTCGCCCAGATCGTCCAGCGCGCCGCCGACGGCCGGATCAGCCCGCGTGTCGGCGCGACCTACCCGCTCGCCGAGGCACGTGCCGCCTTCCACGCCAAGCGCTCGGGTGTGCCGGGAAAGGTCGTCATCACCCTCTGACCTGCCGGACCGGACCGCACGGGCCCGGTCGGCGAACAGCGGCACCCCGCCCGGCCAGGCGGCCGCGGCCCGGGCGGGCGGCCGCGGCCGGTGCCTTGGATCGGGTCAGGCGGGGAGAGGCTCGGCGGTCTCGCGGGTGCGGTGCGCCCGGCGGTACTCGCTGGGGGACACGCCCATCTCGCGGGAGAAGTGCGCGCGCAGGTTCGGGGCGCTGCCGAGGCCGCACCGGACGGCGACGGCGTCGACCGGCAGATCGGTGCGTTCGAGCAGTTCACGGGCGCGCAGCACGCGCTGGGTCAGCAGCCACTGCAGTGGCGTGACGCCCAGCTCGGCGTGGAAGCGGCGGTGCAGGGTGCGGACGGTCAGCCCGGCGCGGGCGGCGATGCCCGCGACCGTGAGCGGCTCGTGCAGCCGCTCCACGGCCCAGTCGAGCACCGGCCCGAGCCCGCCCTCGGCCCGGCCGCGCGGCAGCGGCGAGTCGACGTACTGCGCCTGCCCGCCGGACCGGTGCGGCGGGACGACCATCTGCCGCGCGACGGCGATGGCCGCCTCCGCGCCGAGGTCGTGCCTGATCAGGTGCAGGCAGAGGTCGATCCCGGCCGTGTTGCCCGCGCCCGTGAGCAGGTCGCCGTGGTCGTGGTACAGGACGGCCGGGTCGACCGGGACGCGCGGGAACCGGCGGGCGAGGACCTCGGCGTGCTTCCAATGGACGGCGCTGGCCCGGCCGTCCAGCAGCCCGGCGGCCGCCAGGACGAACGCGCCCGAGCACAGCGACACGATCCGGGCGCCGCGCTCGTGCGCCTCGCGCAGCGCGGCGAGCAGCGCTCCGGACGGATCGCGGCTCACGTCGGCGGTCGCCGGGACGACGATCGTGCCGGCCTCGCGCAGGCCGTCCAGCCCGTGCGTGGCCTGGACGCCGAACAGGCCGGGCAGGTCGTGGTGCCCGGACGAGCCGCGCATCGGCACGTGCCGGGGGCCGCCTTCCGCGCAGATCCGCAGGTCGTACCAGGGACCGGTGTGTCCGGGCGGGGGCGTCCCGAACAGCTGGCACGGAATCGTCACCTCGAAGACCGGCATGTCGTCCATGACGACCACGGCGAGCGTCAGCGTGGAGGGCGGCGCGGAAGGTTGCACAGAGGGCATGGCAGGAATCTAGCGCATCGCGTCATTTCTGCCACTCGTCCGGGCGAACCGGCCGCACCGAAGCTGTGATCATGAAAACCGAGCCCCCCTCCGCGACCGCTCCACCCGCCTCCTCGCTCTCCGCCTCTCCACCGGACCGTCCCACCGCCGCCGACCCGCGAAGGTGGTGGGTCCTCGGGGTCGCCTCGGCCGCTCAGTTCCTGGCGATCCTCGACCTGTTCGCCGTGAACATCGCCTTCCCCGCGCTGCGGGACGGCTTCGGCGGCGCGTCCCTGGCGGACGTGTCGTGGGTGCTGAACGCGTACACGATCGTCCTGGCGGCGCTGCTCGTGCCCGCCGGCCGGATCGCCGACGACGCCGGGCGACGCCGCGTCTTCCTGGTCGGGATGACGCTGTTCGGGATCGCGTCGGTCGCCTGCGCGGCGGCTCCGACACTCGGGCTCCTCGTGGCGGCCCGGGTCGTCCAGGCGGTCGCCGGGGCGCTGCTGATCCCGACCTCGCTGGGCCTCGCGCTGCCCGCGTTCCCGCGCCGCGAGCACCCGACGGTCATGGGGATCTGGACGGCCGTCGCGGCGGCGGGCGCGGGCTGCGGTCCCGTCCTCGGCGGCCTGCTGCTGCTCGCCGGATGGCGCTGGATCTTCCTGATCAACCTGCCGATCACGGCCGCCGCCGTGCTCGCGGGCCGCCGCCTCCTCGCCCCTGACGGCGCGGACCGGAAGCCGGGGAAGGCGCTCGGCGGTCGCGGGACGCGTCGGACGCTCGACCTCCAGGGCGCGGCCCTGCTGCTCGCGACCGCCGGGACGCTGACCGCCCTGCTCACCCAGGGACCGGAGTGGGGCTACCCGTCCGTCCCGACGATCTTCTCCGGGGCGCTGCTCACCGTGCTCGTCCCGCTGCTGGCGGCACGGCTGCGGCGGGCCCGCGACCCGATCATCGACCCCGCGCTGTTCCGGAACCGGACGTTCGCGGTCGCCGTCGCGGGAGTCGGGTTCTACTACCTGGCGTTCGCGGCCGGACTGCTCGCGACGACGCTGTACTTCACGCAGGTCAGGCACTGGTCCGAGGTCTCCGCCGCGCTGGCGCTCGCCCCCGTCCCGGTGGCGTGCATGACGCTGTCCCCGCTGTCCGGACGGGTCGTCGCCCGCATCGGCGAGCGCGCGTCGGCGGTGCTCGGCGGCCTCACGCTGGCGGCGGGCGCGGCCTGGTGGGCGGTCGCCATCGGGCAGGGGTACGCGGCCGGCTACCTGCCCGGCGCGGTCCTGTTCGGCGCGAGCACGGCACTGCTCCAGCCGCCGCTGTTCGGGGCGTCCACCGCGCTCCCCGGCGACCGGATCTCGCTCGGCTCGGCCGTCCTGATGACCACGCGGCAGATCGCGTCCGCGCTCGGAGTGGCGGTGCTGGCGTTCGTGCTCAGCGGCCGGCCGGCGATCGCGGACTACCGGCTCGGCTGGTACCTGATGGCCGGGGCGGGCCTCGCCGCCGCCGTCGCCTGCCTCCGCTTCCGCCGCGACTGACGGCACGGTCAGCGCAGGACGGGCCGTCAGCGCGGGAAGGGCCGTCAGCGCAACGAGTCGAAGAGGTCCCCGGCCGCCGGCTGCGTCCACTGGAGGCGGTTCGGATCGGCCGGGTACGGCCCCACCGGCACGGTCCCGAAGCGGATGCCGCCGGTGTCGCCGACGCTGGACGACAGGTCGAACATCTGCTTCAGGCCGAGCCCCTTGTCGGTCACGACGGACTTGGACGCCGCGCGCAGGAACGAGTACAGCCGCGCCGGATTGCCGAGCTGGCCGCGCGCCTTGTCCGCCATCGCCGTCATGAGCTGCTGCTGCCGCTTGATCCGGCCGAGGTCCGAGCCGTCGCCGACGCTGTACCGGACGCGCGCGTACCCGAGGGCCTGCTCACCGTTCAGCTTCTGCCGCCCGGCGGCCAGGTGCAGCCCGGCCTTGGTGTCGTCGATCCGCGCCGGGACGTTCACCTCGACCCCACCCAGCGCGTCCACCATGGACTTGAAGCCGGTGAAGTCGATCTGCAGCGCGTGGTCGACGCGGACGCCGGTGGCCGCCTCGGCGGTCTTCCACGCGCAGGCCAGCCCGGCCTCGTTGAACGCCGAGTTGATCATTCCGGTGCGGGCCGGGACCACCGCGCCGCCGGGCGCCCGGCAGGCGGGGATCGGCACCACCGAGTCGCGCGGCAGGCTGATCCCGCGCACGTTCCTGCCGTCCGCCGGGACATGGAAGAGGATCATGGTGTCGGTGCGGGCGCCCTGCTCCTTGCCGTACCCGGCGTTCGCGCCCTCCCGGCTGTCCGACCCGACGACCAGGACGTTCTCCGCCTTCGTCCGCTTGGCCGGACGGGGCCCGAGGTCGTCGGCGCTGACGTGCCGAATGTTGCCCTCCACCTGCGTGTACAGCCCGTACCCGGCGACCGGCAGCATCGCCGCGACGAGCAACCCGGCCGGGATGAGACGCCGGATCCGCCGCCGGCGTCGCAGCCGCCGCGTCCGGTACCCGCCCGAACGCCGCCCGTCATCGCCCTCACCCCAGAAGGCACTCTCCGCTGACGCCCCGCCGTCATCCCCGGAACCACCGCCTACCGGGGCCGCCGAGCTCTCGGCGACCACGGCCGATTCCGACGCGACGGCGGGTGAGCCCTGCGACGCCGCGGAGTGGACGGCCTCGGGAGAGGTGGGGCCGTCCGGGCGCGGGGTAGGAGTGGTCCAGGCGCCGGTCTCGGTGCGGGCCAGGGTGTCCGGGAGGGACAGACCCCTCTGCTCAGGGCTCTCACGCCCGTCCCGGTGGGTGGTCATCGGTGTCCTTCTGGTCTGCTGGTGCCGAACGCGCTGGTCAGAGGGCGTTGGCGGCGTCCCGTCCCTGCTGCGGCCGGGATACGGCACGACCGCGGACGGCCCGGCCGGCGCCCGCCCCCGCTAGGCGCCGCTCCAGGACAGCGGTGGCTCCACCGCTCGGTCTAGTAACGAACCGGACATCCCTGCTGTTCCTACCGAGGCGCACGGGATGGAAAGACGTCCGGTTGCCGCACGGTCCGGGCGGTCGGAAAGGTCCGGGCGGCTTCCAAAGAGGACGCGGGATCGACCTTGGTCGCTATCGGCCGTCCGCCCCCGCCGGAAGGCTGGCGGCATGGATCCGAAGGCCTACGACGGGCTGCAGTCGATCGTGTTCTTCGCCGGCTTCTACGAGGGGGTGGCGCCGTTCCCCGCCAAGTACTTCGGCTGGACGCCGCTGCTGTCGCTGCCGTCCCGGATGCCCGCGCCGGCGTGGTGGATCACCGCGGCGGCGGCCCTGGTGGCCGCCGCCGTCCTGCTGGTGGTGCTGGACACGGCCAAGAAGCGTCGCTCCCCCGACGCCTGAACCCCCGATGCACAGGGCTCCGCCTGGACGGTCAGGAGTCCGAGGGCGAGACGGGACGGTGGCGGTCGCGGGCCCTGCTGACCATGCGGCCGGCGGCCCGGCTCAGCGACGGCG
>NZ_JBFAOF010000247.1:0-8622 GCF_040675125.1 Spirillospora sp. NPDC049652
AGCGCGTCCAGGACGCCGCGTTCGAGCCGGGTCCGGGCGGCGTGCAGGAGCTGCCGGACGGTGTCGGGCGCGAGGCCGAGGACGTGCGCGATGTCCGGGGTCTCCAGCCACTCGCCCGCCTCCAGCAGCAGCGCCTCGCGCTGCTCGGCGCGGAGCGCGGCGGCGGCGCGCAGCAGCGGGTCGGCCTCGCCGGAGGCGACGTGCCAGGGCCGGTCGAACGCCCCGCGCGAGGTGGCGGCGGTGCGCGACAGCCCGTACATCCAGAGCACCGTGTCGCCGCGCGGCGGGTGCCGGACCGCGGCCACGAAGGCGTCCTGCACCGCCGCCGCGGCGTCGTCGCCGAGCAGCGACCAGCCGTGCGCGTACAGGCGGACGGCGTGCGCGTCGTAGAGGGAACCCGCGTCCCCGCGCATGTGACCTCCGTAGTGGGCCGGCCCTCGCGAGCCGTTGGGAGCCGACCGGTGGACCGCCTGGCGAGAAGGGGCAGGGCGCAGGCCGGACCGGTGGGAATCGGGACTCTAGTGCATTCCGGAAATGCCTGTGAAGCGGGGTACCCGGTGTGTCGCGGTCCGAACATCGGGCAGGGGGACCGGGGACGGCCGGTGCTTCCTGCCTGTTTGGTGCTAGTTCGGAGATTGTTACCTGAATCACATGATTCCTGATCCGTTTCAGCAGGGAAGGATTCGAACCTGTGATCGACAATCGCCGCCTGCACCTCGACGACGTCCGCCGGCACGTCGTCGGGACGTGCTTCAAGACCGGTCCGCCCGGCACCGTCGGCGCCGAGACCGAATGGTTCGTCACCGATCCGCACGCGCCCGGGGCCCCGGTCCCGGGCACCACCGTCCGCGCCGCCGTCGAGGCGGCCGGACCGCCGCCCGGCGGCAGCACCGTCACCTACGAACCCGGGGGCCAGCTGGAGCTCAGCTCCGCCCCCTTCCCCGGCCTCGCGCCCCTGCACGCGGCGCTCGGCCGGGACGTCGCCCACGTCCGCGAGGCCCTCGCCCCGCTCGGGCTGGCCCTCAGCGGCCACGGCGTCGACCCGCACCGCCCGCCCGGATTCCAGAGCGAGCAGCCCCGGTACGCCTGCATGCGCGACTACTACGTCGCGCGCGGCTTCCCGGAGGTCGGCCCCCAGATGATGTGCTCCACCGCGTCCGTGCAGGTCAACCTGGACATCGGCGCGGACGAGGCGGACGCGGCCCGGCGCTGGCGGCTGGTGCACGCGCTCGGCCCGGTGCTGGTCGCCGCGTTCGCCAACTCGCCGCGGCGCGCCGGCCGGCGCACCGGCTGGGCGTCCACCCGGCAGGCGATCTGGGCCGAGCTGGACCCCTGCCGCACCGCGACGGTGCTGCGCGACGCCGCCGAGACCCCGGCCGAGGCGTGGACCCGGTACGCGCTGGACGCCCGGGTCATGCTCGTCCGCGCGCCGGGCGGCCGCTGGATCAGCGACCCCGGCATGACCTTCGCCGAGTGGCTGCGCAAGGGCGAGCCCACCGCCGCCGACCTGGAGTACCACCTGTCCACGCTGTTCCCGCCGGTGCGCCCGCGCGGCTGGCTGGAGCTGCGGATGATCGACGCGCTGCCCGAGCCGTACTGGGCGGTGCCCGTCGCCGTCGCGACCGCGCTGCTGGACGACCCGCGCGCGTCCGCCGCCGCCGAGGCCGCCACCGCCCGCTTCGCCGGCCGGGCCGGCGCGGACTGGTGGCTGCCGGCCGCCCGGCACGGGCTCGCCGACGCCGTGCTCGCGGACGCCGCGCGCGCCTGCTTCGAGGCCGCGCTGGCCGCGCTGCCGGGGCTGGGCGCGGCCGCGCTCGTCCCGGCCGTGGCCGAGTACGCCGACCGCTACGTGGAGCGGGGCCTCAGCCCCGCGTTCGCCGAGGAGACCTCCCCATGCTGACCGCATCCGCCGACGCCCTCCCCGAGGACGCGCTGAAGGAGCTGGTGGCGGCCGAGCTGGCCGCCGCCCGCGACCGCAGCCTCGGCCTGACCACCGGGGCGCTGCCGCGGCCCGAGCTGACCGCGCAGGTCTCCCCGCTGATGTCGCCGCTGGTCTGGGACCTGGCGCACGTCGGCAACTACGAGGAGCTGTGGCTGCTGCGCGCCGCCGCCGGGATCACCCCGATGCGCCCGGAGATCGACACGCTGTACGACGCGTTCGAGCATCCGCGCGCCACGCGGCCCACGCTGCCGCTGCTGTCGCCGGACGACGCGCGCGCCTACATCGCCGAGGTCCGGTCCAAGGTGCTGGACTCGCTGGAGCGCGTGCGCTTCGACACCGGGAACCCGCTCACCTCGGGCGGGTTCGTGTACGGGATGGTCGTGCAGCACGAGCACCAGCACGACGAGACGATGCTCGCGACGCACCAGCTCCGCAAGGGCGAGCCCGCCCTGCTCGACCGCGACGTCCCGGACCTGCCGGTCTCGCCCGCCCCTGCGGACGAGGTGCTCGTCCCGGCCGGTCCGTTCGTCATGGGCAGCTCCGACGACCCGTGGGCCTACGACAACGAGCGTCCGGGCCACGTCGTGGACGTGCCCGCCTACTACATCGACACCGAACCGGTCAGCAACGCCGCCTACCAGCGGTTCATCGAGGACGGCGGCTACGACCAGCGCCGCTGGTGGACGGACGCCGGGTGGGAGTGGCGCAGCTCGTCCGGCAAGCGCGCGCCCGCCTTCTGGACCCGCGAGGGCTCCTCCTGGGTGCGGCGCCGGTTCGGACGCGTCGAGCCCGTCCCGCCGGACGAGGCCGTCCAGCACGTGTGCTGGTACGAGGCGGACGCGTACGCGCGATGGGCGGGCAAGCGGCTGCCCACGGAGGCCGAATGGGAGAAGGCCGCCAGGCACGACCCCGAAACCGGACGGTCCCGCCGCTTCCCCTGGGGCGACACCTGGGAGGAGGGACGCGCGAACCTCGGCCAGCGCCTCCTCCACCCGACCGGGGCGGGAACCTATGCGTCGGGCGCGTCGGCCTACGGCGTGCGGAGGCTGATCGGGGACGTGTGGGAGTGGACGTCGTCCGACTTCCACGGCTATCCCGGTTTCCAGTCGTTCCCCTACAAGGAGTACTCGGAAGTCTTCTTCGGGCCTGACTACAAGGTTCTGCGAGGGGGCTCCTGGGCGACGCACCCGCTCGCGGTGCGCGGCTCGTTCCGCAACTGGGACTATCCGATCCGCCGCCAGATCTTCAGCGGCTTCCGTTGTGCGAGGTCGCTCTGATGT
Organism: Spirillospora sp. NPDC049652; assembly: GCF_040675125.1. Classification (NCBI taxonomy): domain Bacteria; kingdom Bacillati; phylum Actinomycetota; class Actinomycetes; order Streptosporangiales; family Thermomonosporaceae; genus Spirillospora; species Spirillospora sp. NPDC049652. The sequence continues at coordinate 3,223 of NZ_JBFAOF010000247.1, forward strand.
GCCGCCACCTGGGATACATCGGGCCGGGCCGTCCGCTGCACGACCTCGTGTACGCGGGGGAGCACAGCATGGAGCGGCAGTCGTACGCGCCGCGCATGACGCAGGGCAACCTGCTCAACGCGGACGGGTTCGGCGTCGGCTGGTACCAGGCGGGCGAGGCGTTCCGGTTCCGCCGCGCCCAGCCCATCTGGACCGACACCTCGTTCCGGGAGGTCGCCCGCGCCGTCTCCGCGCCGTGCGCGGTGGTCGCGATCCGGTCGGCGACGACCGGGTTCCCCGTGGACGAGTCGTGCGCGCAGCCGTTCCGCGCCGGGACGCGCCTGTTCAGCCACAACGGCAAGGTCGGCGGGTTCGCCGGGGTCGAGACCAAGCTGCGCGAGCTGGCCGGGGACCTGTCCGAGGTCCCCGACGCCCGCGCGCCCGTCGACTCGGCCCTGCTGTTCGCGATCGCGGCCCGGCACTGGCGGGAGGGCACGTCGCTGGCGGGCGGTCTCGCCGCGACCGTCGAGGCCGTCGAGAGCGTGGCCGGGCTCCAGGCTGGCGCCCTCAACCTGCTGGCCTCGGACGGGACGTCGCTCGCCGCGACCGCGCGGGGCGACTCGCTGTTCATCCGGGTCCAGCCGGACGCGCTGTGGATCGCGTCCGAGCCGGTGGACTCCGATCCCGGCTGGCAGGCCGTCCCGGACGGCTCGCTCGTCGCCGCTGACCTGGCGTCCGGCGTCCGCGTCCGGCCCCTGTGACCTTCCCCATCCCGCTCCCATCACCTGGAGATTCCGTGGACCTGTTCCTCACGTCGGACGACCTCGCCAAGTCCCTGCGCCGGGACGTGGCCGAGGGCCTCGCGGCGACGCCGAAGACGCTCCCGCCGAAGTGGTTCTACGACGAGCGCGGCAGCGCCCTGTTCGAGGACATCACCCGGCTGGAGGAGTACTACCCGACCCGCCGCGAGCGGGAGATCCTCACCGCCCGGGCCGCCGAGATCGCCGCGCTGACCGGCGCGACGACCCTGCTGGAGCTCGGCGCGGGGTCGGGGGAGAAGACCCGGCTGCTGCTCACCGCGCTCGCCGGGACGCTGGAGGAGTACGTCCCGGTGGACGTGTCCGGCGACTTCCTGGAGGAGGCCGCCGCCGCGATCGCCGCCGACTACCCGGGGCTGACCGTCCGGCCGGTGGTCGCCGACTACGAGCAGCACCTGAACCTGCTGCCGTCCGGCGGCCGCCGCCTGGTCGCCTTCCTCGGCGGGACGGTCGGGAACATGCCGCCCGCCGCCCGGATCGGCTTCCTCGGCGGCCTGCGCGCCACCATGGGCCCGGACGACGCGCTGCTGCTCGGCTGCGACCTGGTCAAGGACGAGGAGCGGCTCGTCCGCGCCTACGACGACTCCGAGGGCGTCACCGCCGAGTTCGACAAGAACGTGCTGCGGGTCATCAACCGGGAGCTGGACGCCGACTTCGACCCGGAGGCGTTCGAGCACCGCGCGGTCTGGAACGCCTCGGACGAGTGGATCGAGATGCGGCTGCGGTCGGTGCGCGACCAGACCGTCCGGATCGGCGGACTGGACCTGACGTGCGAGTTCGCGGCGGGGGAGGAGATGCGCACGGAGATCTCCGCCAAGTTCCGCCGCGACCGGCTGGCCGCCGAGCTCGGCACCGCCGGGCTGCGGCTCGCCGAGTTCTGGACGGACGAGGCGGGCGACTTCTCGCTCTGCCTCGCCCGTCCGGCCTGATTCGGCGTCTCAACTCGCGAGCGGGGCGGCCGGCTCCAGCACCGGGTAGTCGGTGTAGCCGGTCGCCCCGCCGGTGTACATGAGGTACCGGCCCTGGACCGGGTTGAGGGGCGCGCCCACGCGCAGCCGCTCGACCAGGTCCGGGTTGGCCAGGAACGGGCGGCCGAGCGCGACCAGGTCGGCCCCCGCGTCCGCCACCCGCCCGGCCTTCGCGGCGACCTCCTCGGTGGTGAGGTCGTCCAGCTTCGGGTTGGCGATCAGGACGTGCGGCCACAGCTCGCGGATCGCCTGGAAGACGGCCGTGTCCGGGTCTGCGTACACCACGTGCAGGTACGCCGGGCCGATCGCGGCGAGCTCCCGGACGAGCGCCGGGTAGAGCTCGTCGGTGTCGTCCTCGCGCAGGTCGTTGGCGGTGACGGCCGGGGAGATCCGGACGCCGACGCGGTCGGCTCCGACGGCGTCCACGACGGCCCGGGTGACCTCCAGCGTGAACCGGATCCGGTTCTCGACCGAGCCGCCGTAGCCGTCGGTCCGCAGGTTGGTGTTGGAGCCGAGGAACTGGTGCAGCAGGTAGCCGTTCGCCGAGTGCACCTCCACGCCGTCGAAGCCCGCGTCGATCGCGTTGCGCGCGGCGGCGGCGAAGTCCTCGACCGTGCGGCGGATGTCGTCCCCGGTCATCTCCCGGGGGACGACGGCGGGCTGCGGGCCGGAGGGGGTGTGGATGGTGTCCGGCAGCGGGACGGGCGAGGGCGCGACCGGGTGCAGGCCGCTGTTGTCGGGGTGCCCGACGCGTCCGCCGTGCTGGATCTGCAGGAACATCCGGCCGCCCGCGTCCCGGACCGCGCCGGTCACGCCGCGCCAGCCGGTGACGTGCGCGGGCCCGTAGACGGCCGGGATGTTCGGGTAGGTCAGGCCGACCGCGTTCGGCGTGGCCGCCTCGGCGATGATCAGCCCGGCGGTCGCGCGCTGCGAGTAGTAGGTCTCCATCAGCGCGCCGGGCACGCCGTCGGCGTCCGCGCGGTTGCGCGTCATCGGGGCCATGACCAGCCGGTTCGGCAGGTCGAGGCGGCCGACGCGGGCGGGGGAGAGCAGGGTGTCGTTCAGCATGGCTCGCTACCTCTCAAGGGGGTGGGAAAGGCGGTACGGAGGAAGGGGACGGGGATCAGCGGGCGGGGAAGGCGTCGCGGCGGGCGGCGACGACCACCGCGAGCACCGGGGCGAGCAGGACGAGCGCGGTCCAGGGCAGCGCGGACGTGCCGAACCGGTCGAGGAGCACCCCGCCCGCGACGCCGCCGCCCGCCATGGCGACGTTCCAGAGGGTGACCAGCAGCGCCTGGGCCGCGTCGGCGGCGCCGTCCCCGGCCTTGCCGCCCGCCGACCCGGCGGCGGTCTGGAGCAGCGTCGGCGCGCCGCCCCAGCCGAGGCCCCACAGGCCCGCCGCGACGTAGACCAGGACGGGCGAGTCCGCCAGGAGCGCGAGGACGGCGGCGGCGACCGCGACGAGCAGGACGCTCGCGATCGACAGCATCCGCAGGTGCCGGTGGATCCGCGCGCCGACGGCCGCGATGCTCAGCAGGGACGCGCCGCCGAAGACCAGCAGCACCGCGTCGGTCGAGCCGCCCATGTCCACGCCGTCCAGGAAGGCGGCGACGTAGGCGTACAGGACGGTGTGCGCGAGGACGTACACCAGCGTGACGAACAGGACGGGCGCGACACCCGGCACGCGCAGCACGCGCGGCTTCGGCTCCCCGTCCCCGCGCCGCCGCCCGGGGGCGTCCGGCACGGACGCGATGATCCAGCCGATCAGCACGAGGGTGAGCGCGGACATCGTCCAGAACGCCGTCCGCCAGCCGAGCTGCGAGCCGAGGAAGGTGCCCGCCGGGACGCCGAGCGACAGCGCGACCGGGATCCCGGCCATCGCGACGGCGATCGCGCGGCCCTCCAGCCCGGCCGGGGCGAGCCGCCGCGCGTACCCGGCGAGCAGCGCCCAGGCGAGGCCCGCCGCGACCCCGGCGGCGAACCGCGCGACCATCGTGAGCGTGTAGTCGGACGAGACGGCCGTGACGCCGTTCGCGACCGCGAACCCGGCCACGGTCGCGAGCAGCAGGCGCTTGCGGCGCCAGCCCGCCGTGGCGGCGGTGAGCGGGGCGGCGGTCAGGGCCGTCCCGATGGCGTAGACCGTCACGGTCTGCCCGGCGGCGGACGTGCCGACGCCGAGGCCGGCGCTCATCGCGGGCAGCAGCCCGGCGGGGAGCGTCTCGGTCAGGCTCGTGATGAAAACGGCCGTGGCGAGGGCCAGCAGCGGTGACATCGGCAGCCGCCGCGTGCCGGTCGCGGGTGGGGTGGTCTGCGTGGTGACCATGTCGTCGCCTCCTTGACTGGACGGGACGACAGTGCCGGGAGCGGCTTCGGGAACGCTGACGGCCGGCTGACGGCCGATCCGAAGCCCGCCCCGAAGCCGGTCCGAAGCCTCGGGCGAGATCCGAATAAGGTGCACACGTGCGTTTCGGGGTGCTTGGTCCGGTGGCGGTGTGGGACGACGCGGGCGCGCCCGTCGCGATCCCGGAGGCGAAGGTGCGGGCGCTGCTCGCCGACCTGCTCGTCCGGCCCGGCGCGGCGGTCTCCGCCGACCGGCTGATCGAGGACCTCTGGGGCGGCCGTCCGCCCGGGAACCCGGCCAACGCGCTCCAGGCGAAGGTGTCGATGCTGCGGCGCGTGCTCGGGCGGGACCGCGTCGTCCGCGAGACGGCCGGATACCGCCTGGCCCTGGACGCCCCCGACACGGTCGACGCCGAGCGCTTCACGGTCCTCGCCACACGCGCGCGCACGATGGACGACCCGCGCGCGCGGGCGGCCGTCCTCTCCGAGGCGCTGGACCTGTGGCGCGGCCCGGCGTTCGCCGACGTCGCCGACCAGGAGTTCGCGCGGACGGCCGCCGACCGGCTCGACGACCAGCGGCTCGCCGTCCTGGAGGAGCGCGCCGAGGCCCGCCTCGCGGCGGGGGAGCACCTGCTGCTGGCCGGGGAGCTGGGCGATCTGGTGGCGCGGCATCCGCTCCGGGAGCGGCTGCGGGCCGTCCACGCCAGGGCGCTGTACCTGGCCGGACGGCAGGGCGACGCGCTCGCCACCCTCTCTGAGCTGCGCGAACTCCTCGCCGACGAGCTGGGCGTCGACCCGGGGCCCGACGTGGCGGCCCTCCAGGCGGCGATCCTCCGGCAGGACCCGTCGCTCACCCCCGCCGTCCACCTCGCGACCGCTCCGGAGCAGCGGCCCGCCCCGGAGACCAACCTGCCCGTCCCGCTGACCGGGCTCGTCGGACGGGACGAATGCCTCTCCGACGTCGTCCGCCTGCTGGACGCGACGCGCCTGGTCACGCTGGTCGGCCCCGGCGGGGTCGGCAAGACCCGCCTGGCCGTCGAGTCCGCGCGCGCCGCCGCGCGGCCGGACGGCACGTGGCTGGTCGAGCTGACCGCGTGGCACGGCGGCGTCGCCGATCTGGCGCAGCACGTCGCCGCCGTCCTCGGCGTCCGCGACGAGCTGCCCGGCGCGGCGGCCGCGTGGGGAGCAGCCGCCGACCCGGCCGGACGGCTCGCGGGCGCGCTGCGCGACCGGCGCGTCCTGCTCGTCCTGGACAACTGCGAGCACGTGGTCGAGGAGGCCGCCGAGCTCGTGGC
>NZ_JBFAOF010000248.1:0-8533 GCF_040675125.1 Spirillospora sp. NPDC049652
CCGCGCGCGAGGCGGCGCCGGCCTGGCGGGCGCTCTCCTTCGAGGACCGCGCGGCGATCTTCCTGACGGCGGCGGAGCTGCTGGCCGGGCCGTGGCGGGCGACGCTGAACGCGGCGACGGTGCTCGGCCAGTCCAAGTCGGTGCAGCAGGCGGAGATCGACGCGGCCGTCGAGCTGATCGACTTCTGGCGGTTCAACGTGTCGTTCGCCCGCGAGCTGTACGCGACGCAGCCGATCAGCTCGCCGGGCGTGTGGAACCGGCTGGAGTACCGGCCGCTGGAGGGGTTCGTCCTCGCGATCACGCCGTTCAACTTCACCTCCATCGCCGGGAACCTGCCGACCGCGCCCGCCCTGATGGGCAACACGGTCGTGTGGAAGCCGTCGCCGACGCAGCAGCTCGCGGCGCACCACACGATGCGGCTGCTGGAGGCGGCGGGCCTGCCGCCGGGCGTGATCAACCTGGTCACCGGGGACGGCAAGGCCGTGTCGGAGGTCGCGCTCAGCCATCCCGACCTCGCCGGGATCCACTTCACCGGCAGCACCGGCACCTTCCAGCACCTCTGGCGGACGGTCGGCGAGAACATCGCGTCCTACCGCGGCTACCCGCGCCTGGTCGGCGAGACGGGCGGCAAGGACTTCGTCGTGGCGCACCCGTCGGCCGACCCCGACGTCCTGACGACGGCGCTGGTCCGGGGCTCGTTCGAGTACCAGGGGCAGAAGTGCTCGGCGGTGTCGCGCGCCTACGTCCCGCGCTCGCTCTGGACCCGGGTGAAGGACGACCTGATCGCCCAGGTCGAGTCGCTGACCATGGGGAACGTCGCCGAGGACCTGAGCCTGTTCCTCGGCGCGGTGATCGACGACCGGGCGTTCGCCAAGCACACCGCCGCGATCGTCCGGGCCCGCGAGTCGGACGCGATCACGGTCGAGGCCGGCGGGCGGACCGACGACTCGACCGGCTGGTTCGTCCAGCCGACCGTCCTGTCCTGCACCGATCCCGAGGACGAGCTGTTCACGACCGAGTACTTCGGCCCGATCCTCGGCGTCCACGTGTACGACGACGGCGACTACGACGCGATGCTGCGGCAGATGGAGGGCGTCGCGCGGTACGCGCTCACCGGGTCGGTCATCGCGCGGGACCGGGCGGCCATCGCCGCGGCGACCGAGCGGCTCCGGTTCGCCGCGGGCAACTTCTACGTCAACGACAAGCCGACCGGGGCCGTGGTCGGGCAGCAGCCGTTCGGCGGCGCGCGGGCGAGCGGCACCGACGACAAGGCCGGCTCGATCCTCAACCTGACCCGCTGGGTGAGCGCCCGGTCGCTGAAGGAGACCTTCGTCCCACCGGTCGACTACCGCTATCCCTACATGGGGTGACGCGTAGGATATAGCAGTTGAGCTGGTAAGACGTGGTGTCCGGGGGTGTTCGTGCGGCGAGCTGCGGGCGCGGCGCTCGCCGGGCTGGTGGTCGCCGGGACGGCCGCGGTGATCACCACACCGTGGTCGGAGCACGGCCACGGCCCGGTGGACGCCGTCCGGGCCGCGTCCCACCTGCGGGTGACCGCCGACCCCTCCGTGCGCCCCGTCGGCGCCGACCGGCTGACCCCGGGCGGGCGGTACGGCTACAGCTTCACGGTCACCAACGCCGGCCGCCGGCCCGTCCGGGGCCTGGTCGCGCGCAGCGAGAAGATCGTCGGCGGACGCGCCGGGCCGGCCATGCGCGTCGTGTCGGTGAGCGACCCGTCCTGCCACCGGACCGAGCGGGTGATCTGCAGCTTCCCGACGCTGCGCGCGGGCGAGCGGCGCACCGTCCGGGTCGTGGGCGCGGCTCCGGACGGCGGGCGTCCGGGGGACGTCCTGCACATCAACACCTACCTGGCGTCCTTCTCGCCGGTCGCGCGGGGCCAGGTGTCGTACGAGGTGCTGGGCCGCCCGGTGTCCACGGTGACGGCGTTGGGCTAACCTCGCGGCCATGCCGACGACGAACCGCCTGGTGCTCTGGAACGTGGACCACACGCTCGTGGACGTGGGGCGGGTCACCCGGGACGCCTACGCCGCGGCGTTCCGGCGCACCACCGGCCGTCCGCTGGTCCGGCTCGCCCCCACCCCCGGACGCACCGAGTCGGAGATCATCTTCGAGACGCTGGCGTTCAACGACATCGTCACGACCGACGACCACCTGCCCGCGTTCATGACCGCGCTGGCCGAGGCGTTCGCCGCCCGCCGCGCCGACCTCGCCGCGCACGGACGCGTCCTGCCGGGTGCGCACGAGGCCGTGACCGCGCTGTCGCGGCTGCCGGGCACAGTCCAGTCCGTCCTCACCGGGTCGATCCGGCCGAACGCCGAGCTGAAGCTCTCCGAGCTGGGCCTCGCTGGGTACCTGGACCTGGAGGCGGGCGGCTACGAGAACGGCGTCTACTCCAAGGCCGCCCTGCTGGAGATCGCCCGCACCCGCGCGGGGGAGCGGCACGGAATGACGTTCGGTGAGAAGCGGACGGTCTACCTCGCCGACCACCCCCGCGACGTCCAGGCCGCGCACATCGCCCGGTCCCCGATCATCGCGGTCGCCACGGGCAGCGCCACGGCCGCCGAGCTGCGCGCCGCCGGCGCCGATGCCGTCCTCTCGGACCTCTCGGACACCGACGCGGTCCTCCGCGCCGTCGCGGACCTGACCGACCCGAGCTGACCGGCCCGAGCCGACCGGCCCGAGCTGACCGAACCGCCGGGCCGGCCCCGCGGCCGAGCCGAACCGCCGCCGTCGTGGGGATGGCCGACGTCTCGGCGGCCCGCGGATGTGGTCCGCCCACACACCCGGAGACGAATCGTCCGAGGTCGGGAGGGTTGCGCCGGACGGTTCCCGGGTCCGATCCTGGGTACGCCCCGCCGAGTGGCGGGGCTGGAGGGGAGTTCACGCATGTCCCAGCAGGTGCCCGAGGGCCTTCCGCTCTGGCGGCCGTCCGAGGAGGTGGTGGCCAACGCCCGGGTGACCCACTACCGGAACTGGCTGATGGACAGGGGCGTCCTCACCGAGTCCTACGCCGACCTGTGGGCCTGGTCGACCACCGAGATCGACGCCTTCTGGGACTCGGTCTGGGACTACTTCGGCGTGCTCGGCGACCGCGGCGACGGCCCGGTGCGCACCGGCGGGAAGATGCCGGTGGACGGCCTGCGCTGGTACCCGGGCGCGACCCTCAACTACGCCCGCAACGCGCTGGAACTGGCGGCGGGCGAGCCGGACGACACCGCCGTGGTCTTCCAGTCCGAGGCGGGCGGACGCCGGGTGATCAGCCGCCGGGAGCTGTCGGAGCACGTCGCGCAGGTCCGGGCGGGCCTGACGGAGCTGGGCGTCGGACGCGGGGACCGCGTCGCGGCCTACGTCCCGAACATCCCCGAGGCGCTGGTCTGCTTCCTGGCCGCGGCCTCGCTGGGCGCGGTCTGGTCGTCCTGCTCGCCGGACTTCGGGGCGTCCTCGGTGATCGACCGGTTCGCGCAGATCGAGCCGAAGGTCCTGATCGCGGTGGACGGTTACGCCTACAACGACCGCCGCTTCGACCGCCGCGACGTCGTCCGGGACATTGAGGCCGCGCTGCCCACCGTCACCTCGACCGTCCTGATCCCCTACCTGGACCCGGCGTCCACGCCGGAGGGCCTGCGCGCCGGGATCTCCTACGCCGACCTGCCCCGCGCGGGCGCCGAGCCCGAGTACGAGGACGTCCCCTTCGACCATCCGCTGTGGGTGGTCTACTCGTCCGGCACGACCGGCCTGCCGAAGCCGATCGTGCACGGGCACGGCGGGATCGTCCTGGAGCACGTCAAGGCCCTGTCGTTCCACCAGGACCTCGGCCCCGGCGACGTGTTCTTCTGGTACACCACCACCGGCTGGATGATGTGGAACTACCTGGTCGGCGGCCTGCTGGTCGGCGCGAAGGTGGTGATGTACGACGGCGCGCCCGGCGACCTGTGGCAGCTCGCCGCCGAGCACGGCGTCACCTACATGGGCGTCGGCGCGCCCTACATCACCGCCTCGATGAAGCTGAACCGCAGGCCCGGCGAGAAGTACGACCTGTCGCGGCTGCGCGGCATCGGCTCGACCGGCTCGCCGCTGCCGCCCGAGGGCTTCGCCTGGGTGTACGACGCCGTCGGGAAGGATCTGCTGCTCGGCTCGATGTCCGGCGGGACGGACGTCTGCACCGCGTTCCTCGGCCCGTCGCCGCTGCTGCCGCTGCACGCCGGGGTGCTGCAGTGCCGCGGGCTCGGCGCGAAGATCGAAGCGTTCACCGAGAAGGGCGAACCGGTCATCGACGAGGTCGGCGAGCTCGTCCTGACCGAGCCGATGCCCTGCATGCCGGTCTCGTTCTGGAACGACGAGGACGGGGAGCGCTACCGCGACTCCTACTTCGACATGTTCCCGGGCGTGTGGCGGCACGGCGACTGGCTCAAGGTCCGCCCGGACGGCGGCTGCGTCATCTACGGCCGCTCCGACTCGACGCTGAACCGCGGCGGCATCCGGATGGGCACCGCCGACTTCTACCGCGTCGTCGAGGGCTTCGAGGAGATCGCCGACAGCCTCGTCATCGACACCGGACGCCTCGGCGAGGAGGGCCGCCTCCTGCTGTACGTCCAGATGGCCGAGGGCGCGGAGTTCACCGACGAGCTGGCCGGACGGCTGAAGCGCGAGATCCGCTCGGCGCTGTCGCCCCGGCACGTTCCGGACGAGTTCCACGTCGTCCCGGGGGTCCCGCGCACCCTGTCCGGCAAGAAGCTGGAGGTCCCGGTCCGGAAGATCCTCCAGGGCACGCCGGTCGAGCAGGCGGCCAACACGGGCGCCATGGCGAACCCGGAAGTCCTGAAGTACTACACCCAGGACGCCTGAGGCCTAAGCGCCCCCGGCCCGGCCCTCGCTCCCGTCCCCGCCGCCCACGCGGATCTCGCCGTAGGCGAGGACGTCGGCGCGGCGGTAGAGGCGGCGGACGCGTCCGCCACCCAGCTTCTCCTCGCGCGCGGGCGTGGGCCAGCCCGCCGGAGGGCGCTTGGCGTAGACGGTGGCGCTCGACTGGGCCAGCCCGAGGATCCGGGCGGCCTCGGCGAGCGTCACCAGATCGTCCGGGCTCTCCGCCGGATCGGCCTCTCGTGCCGTGTATGCGGTGTACCAGGCGGACCATTCGGCGCCGTCCCAGTACAGCGCCTTCCCCACCTGCCGGGCCGGCTCCGGGTGCCCGTTGCCGGCCCGCTCGCTCCACAACTGCTTGAGGCGATGGCGGCTCAGGCCGTGCTCGGCGCCGAGCTCGTCCCGGCTGAGCAGGCCCTCCGTACCGGCCCCGGCCGCCCCGGCGGCTCCGGCCTTCGCGGCCGTCCGCGCCGCGTGCCAGGCGTCCCAGGCGTCGGCGTCCCAGGCCTTCTGGGAGCCGACCGTCCCCACGGGTTCGGGATGGCCGTTGGCGGCGCGCTCGCGGTACCACTTCTCCAGCGTGCTGCGGCCGATGCCGTGTTCCGCCATCAGGTCGGCACGGGTGTAGACGCGTCGTCCTTCCAGGAAGGTCATGGCGTCGATTATCGGATCACCGGCCCGCGCGCGCCGCCGGGACCCGCGCCCGGGGCGCGCGGCGGTCCGGTGACGTGCTCAGGACAGGTCGGACTCCAGGACCGGCATCTCCGGCAGCTGCTTCCAGCCGGGACGCGCGGCCCCCACGAAGGACGACCGGTACCAGCCGCGCAGCCGCTCGAACGTCACGGTCCTGCCGGCGTGGGGCGAGTGGATGAACCACCCGTGTCCCGTGTAGATCCCCACGTGCCCGAGGCCGTGGAAGAACACCAGGTCGCCGGGCTTCAACCGGTCGACCTTGACGTGCGGGCGCGTGCGGCGGAACTGGTCGGCCGCGATGCGCGGGAGCTTGACCCCGGCGTGCCGCCACGCCTGCTGGGTCAGCCCCGAGCAGTCGAATCCGCCGCGTCCGCTGCCGCCCCACACGTAGGGACGTCCGAGCTGACGCGTCGCGTAGTCGACGGCCCGCGCCGCGCGCGCCTCCCAGCGCCGCACGAGCAGCGCGCGCTGCCTGCGGACGGCCTTGCGCCGCGCGGCGAGCATGCGGGCCGCGAGCTCGGCGTGTCCCGGCCGACTCCGCGAGGCCCGCGCCTGCAAGCCCTGAGCCCCCCGCGCACCCTGCGCGGCTTGCGCGGACTGTGCCCCCTGCGCGCCCTGCGCGGCTTGGGCAGGTTGTGCGCCCTGCGCGGCCTGTGCGGCTTGGCCGGGCTGTGCGCCCTGTGCGGCCTGTGCGCCCTGTGCGGGCTGGGCGCCCTGTGTGCCTTGGGCGGGCTGTGCCGCTTGGGCGGTCTTCGCGCCCTGGGCGGTCTGGGTGCTCTGTTCGGCGCGGGCGCTCTGGCCCGTCAGCGCGCTCTGTTCCGCCGGCATGGCCGGTGTGGCCATCGCGGCCAGTGTGGGAAGCGAGCTCTTTCCCCGGGGCGCCGCCTTCTCGGCGTGCGCCGTCAGCCGGGTGCGGGCGGCGCTGGACGCCGTGGTCCGGCGGGGCAGGGCCCCTGCCTCATCGGCTCTCGCCGGCACCGCTTCCGGGGCCTTTTCGCCTGCTGTGTCATGGACACGCGCGGGCCGTCCCCGAAGGGAGGTGTTCAGTGGTGATCGTTCCGGCGCCGCCCGTCCGGGGACCGACCACCTGGCCGGTCTTCGTGGAGTGGGTTCGTCGGGTGCGGATCGTTCCGGACTCGCGGTCGCCTCGCCGGTCCCTGACGGGACGGGCCGGGCCTCGGCCACCGCGCTCCCCAACGCGAGCGTCAGGGTCACGGTGAGCGGGACCGCGCCGGTCACGGCCTTTAAGGGGATGGACATGGCTGTCGTACCTCCTTGCAAGATCGTCAGGCTTTGCGATACCCCGGCCGTGTCGCTCACACTCGCGAATTTCTCCGAAAACAGGGTTCTCACCAGGGGATATGTCGAACGGAGGGGGAATTGTGTGGTATCGCTCGGCGTTGCTTCCCACTAGGCTTGCGGAGACCGAACCCGTCCGATGCGGCGTGTCGGGTCAGATCGCGTCGTAAGGTCGCAGGGACGGGTGAACCTCCCCGCGCACTCGGGCGTCCCAGAACCACCGGGAACGCACCGCGCGGTCCGGCCCGTGACCGGTCGGCCGGTGATCGGCCGGCGGCGGGTCGCGGACGGCGGGTCGTGGGCGGCGGGGAACCGGGCGGTGGAGATCCGGCGGGTGGAACCGGCGGTGTGATCCGCGGGTGGCATCCGCGGGCGGTGTCCGCGCGTGGTCACGGGGAGCGCCGCGCGGCCTGGCGGTTCGGTCCGACGACAACACGAGAGGGACGGTCTCGCGACATGGAGGTTGGGGCCCTGCGGTCCGGAGACCCGGAGCGGCTGGGACAGTACGCCCTGATCGGCCGGCTCGGGGAGGGCGGCCAGGGCACGGTCTTCCTCGCCACCGCCGAGGACGGCCGCCGGGTCGCCGTGAAGCTGCTGCACTCCGACCTCACCGCCGACGACAAGGCGCGGGCCCGGTTCCTGCGTGAGCTCGACGTCGCCAAGCGGGTCGCGCCGTTCTGCACGGCGCAGGTCATCGACGCCGATGCGAACGGCGACCGGCCCTACATCGTCAGCGAGTACGTGCCCGGCCCGTCGCTGAACCAGCTCGTCCTCGACGAGGGTCCGCTGGAGGGCGCCGCGCTGGAGCGGCTCGCGGTCGGCACCGCGACCGCGCTCGCCGCCATCCACCAGGGCGACATCGTGCACCGCGACTTCAAGCCGCACAACGTGCTGATCGGCCCGGACGGCCCGCGCGTGATCGACTTCGGGGTGGCCCGTGCGATCAGCGGTTCCACCACCCTCACCAGCAAGGTGATCGGCACCCCGTCCTACATGGCGCCCGAGCAGATCCGGGCCGAGGGCGCGGGCACCCCGGCGGACGTGTTCTGCTGGGCCGCGACCGTCGCGTTCGCCGCGACCGGCGCCCCGCCCTTCGGGCAGGACACCATTCCCGCCGTGATCAACCGGATCCTGCACGAGGAGCCGGAGCTCGGCGCCCTCGAGGGCCCGCTGCGCGACCTGGTCGCCGACTGCCTGGCCAAGGACCCGGCGGTCCGGCCGCACGCCCGCCAGGTGCTCATGCGGCTGCTCGGCCACGAGGACTACAGCACCCAGGCCACGCCCGTCCCGGCCGCGCCCGAGTCGTCCGACGAGACCTCGATCCTGGCCGCCGGCAGCGTCGTCGCCGCCGACTTCGTCGAGCAGAACGAGCGCAACCGCCGCCGTTTCGGCCGCCGCCGCCCCGCTCCCGCCCCGGCCGCCGCCGCGGCGGCCGCTCCGCTCGCCGAGCCCACGGCCGCGCAGGCCGGCGCGCAGGCCGCGGGCGCGCAGCGGCGGCAGGACGAGCCCCGGCTCCCCACCCCCGCCGAGTTCGCCGCGCGCGAGCGCGCCGCCGCCGAGACCGAGCGGACGCACGGCATCGGGGCGCTCGACCCGCATACCACGCAGCCGAAGGGCGGGGCGCTGCGCCGCTCGCCGCTCATCGGCAGGTTCACTCCCG
>NZ_JBFAOF010000249.1:0-8522 GCF_040675125.1 Spirillospora sp. NPDC049652
GCCGCCGCCGGACGCACCGGCGTCGCCGTCCTCGGCCTCACCCCCGGCGCGTCCTGGGCCCAGGTCGCCGCCCTGCTGAGGTCGCTGCTCGCCGTGGACGAGATCAGCGTGGACGATCCGGCCGCGCCCGACGGGCCGCCCGCCACCGACCTGTTCGCCCTGGCCAACGCCATCGCCGCCCTCCTCGACGGCCCCGCCACCGTCGAGGACCGCAGCGGCCGCGTCCTCGCCTTCTCCAGCCGCCAGGACGAGGGCGACCCGGCCCGCATCGCCACGATCCTCGACCGCCAGGTACCCGCCGACAAGCTCCGCGCCCTGGAAGAACGCGGAGCGTTCCACACCCTCTACCGCAGCGACCGCCCCGTCTACGTCGAAGGCGTCGCCGAGAAACCCCGCGTCGCCATCGCCGTCCGCGCCGGAGGCGAGATCCTCGGCTCGATCTGGGTCGTCGTCGACCGGCCGCTCACCCCCGACCGCGAACGCTCCCTCACCGAGGCGGCCCGCGTCGTCGCCCTGCACCTGCTGCGCCGCCGCGCGGGCCGGGACGTCGAACGCCGCCTGCGCGCCGACCTGCTCGCCACCGTCCTGGAGGGCGGCGCGAACGCGTCCGAGGCCGCCGCGCGCCTCGGCCTGACCGCGCAACCCGCCTGCGTCCTCGCCCTCGCGATCACCGGGGAGTCGCCGGCGCCGGACCGGCTCGCCGCCGGCGAACGCGTCGCCGACGCCCTCGCCCTGCACCTGGCCGCCATCCATCCGCGCACGGCCACCGCCTCGCTCGGCGGCGTCACCTACGCGATCCTGCCCACCGCGTCCGACGAACCCGCCCTCCGCGTCGCCGACGCCTTCCTCGCCCGCGTCGGCACCCGCGTCCCGGCCGTCATCGGCATCGGCCGGGTCGCCGTCCGCCCGGCGCAGCTACCCCGTTCCCGCCACGACGCCGACCGGGCCCTGCGCGTCCTGTGCCAGGGACGCACCCGGGCCCGCGCCGCCCGCCTCACCGACGTCCACGTCGCCTCCCTCCTGGCGGACCTCGCCGACCGCATGGCCGACGAGGACGACATCCCGGACGGGCCGGTCGTCCGCCTGCGCGCCTACGACGCCGAACACCAGACCGCCCTGACCGAGACCCTCGCCGCCTGGCTCGACACCTTCGGGGACGTCCCCACCGCCGCGGCGGCCGTCCACGTCCACCCCAACACCTTCCGCTACCGCCTCAAGCGCCTCACCGAGGTCTCCGGCCTGGACCTCACCGACCCCGACGCGAGGTTTGAGGCCATGCTCCAACTCCGCCTGATGCCCCCACCCCCGTGACCCACCTGCCTCAGTCCGTCCAGCGGGCCGAGCCCTCCCATGACCACCCGCAGCCCTACGGCGCGATCTCGGGCTGAATACCTGCCACCAGGTTGAACGACCCGGTCAGCATGTTGAGGGTGACGAGCCCGACGATCTCGGCGATCACCCGGTCACTCCATCCGTGCTCCCGAAGTGCCGCCACGTCGTCGGGCTTGAGGGACGACGGCTCACTCAGAACCCGCAGCGCGAACCCCATGAGAGCCGCCTCCCGGACATCGGTCGACGTGCCCTGGCGCGCCAAGGCGATATCGGTGTCGGTCAGCCCCACCGACCGGGCGGCCTCGATGTGGGCCTCCATGCAGGTCCCGCAGCCGATCCACTCCTGGAGCGCCAGGGAGACCTTCTCGCTCAACGGACGCGCGATCTTGACCCGCTTCATCGCCCGGGAGAGGTCCAGGTACCCCTGCAGCAGAGCCGGCGAATGAGCCATCGTGCTCACCATGTCGCCGGCGGAGCCGTGCCGCTCGACGATGTCACCGAGCAGCTCCTTCGACTTGCCCGGCGCCTCGTCGGGCGTGAGCGGCAGCAGATTACGCATGTCCATCTCCCATCAAAACAGACCGCCGTACGTACCCCCGGCGATCCAGCAGCGAACGACAGCCCTCATCTCCAAAGGCGACCGCCGCTACCCCCAGGGGGTATGCAATCGACACTAACACCTCTACGGAGGCCGATGTTCCCGCGGACGCGACGAGGCGCGCTGCTCGCATTCCGCGCCTCGGAGGAGCCGCACGGCACATCCAGCCGGTTCTCACCTTGGAGCTCGGCCGGAGCGACGTCGGTTCCGCTCTTGTCTTCGCAGAAGAAACTGAGACGGGATGGCTCGGGCGCCGGCGCGTCACCGTGCGTTACTTCAGATTCCGTCGCTCCGGATCGTCCGCACGTTCCTCGTCAGAGGCAGACTTTCCGGTATCTGGGGCCGCGTGGCACGTACAGAGCCCACTCCTCACGAGTCAACGAGCGCCTCGCAATCTTGCAGGCCTCGACTACAAGGTCAGTGGGCATGGCGACATCCCACAGTCGCACGGTGTTGTCGGCGCTGCCGGTGGCGAGGAAACGGCTGTCGGGGCTGAACGCCATCCCTTTGACGTATTCGGTGTGGCCGGTGAGGGGCGCGCCGATCTGTTTGTGGGTGGTCACGTCCCAGAGCCGGACGGTGTTGTCGTAGCCGCCGGTGGCGATGGTCCGACCGTCGGGGCTGAACGCCACCGAGAGGACGATGCCGGTGTGGCCGGTGAGGGGGGCGCCGATCTGTTCGCGGGTGGCCGTATCCCACAGCCGCACCGTGTCGCCGTTGCTGGCGGCGAGGGTCCTGCCATCCGGACTGAATCCCACCGCATAGATGGAGTTGGTGGGGTTGGCGAGGGGCGCGCCGATCTGTTTGTGGGTGGTCACGTCCCAGAGCCGGACGGTGTTGTCGTAGCCGCCGGTGGCAAGGATCCGGCCGTCAGGACTGAACGCCAGCGAGAGGACGGCGCCGATGGCGAACGCGCCGATCTGGCGGTGATGGGTCACGTCCCAGAGCCGCACTGCCCCAATGACGCCGAGGGGGGCCAAGCCGAGGGTGGCGGTGGCCAGAGTCCGGCCGTCGGGGGTGAACGCAACCTCAGGAGGGAGGTCAGTGGGGAACGCGCTGATCTGTTGGCGAGTGACCATGTCCCATAGCCGCACTTTGTCGCTGCTCCCAGTGGCGAAGGTTCGGCCGTCGGGGTTGAATGCCACGGACAGGGGGGAGCTGGTAGAGAGTGTGCCGACTTGGCGGTGAGTGGCCACATCCCACAGTCTTTCCCCATCACTGCCGCTGACGCCGCGGGTGGCGAGGGTACGGCCATCAGGGCTGAATGCCACTGGACCGAGAGAGTCCCGAATCGGTGCGCCGATCTGTCGGTGGGGAGCTACTTCCCACAAGCGCACCTGGTTGTCGTGGCTTCTGGTCGCGAGAGTTCGGCCGTCGGGGCTGAACGCCATGGACCGGATGAATCCAACGGGGCCGGTGAGGGGTGCGCCGATCTGTTGGTGGTTGGCCACTTCCCAGAACCGCACGGTGTCGTCGTAGCCGCCGGTGGCGAGAGTCCGGCCATCGGGACTGAACGCCACCGCCGTGACACCGTTGGGATGGCCAATGAAGGGCTTGCGGATCTGGCGGTGGGTCGCCACGTCCCACAGCCGCCCGGTCGCGTCGGTGCTCCCGGTGGCGAGCGTTCTGCCATCGGGGCTGAACGCCACCGCGCGGGCGGAACCAGTGAGGGGCGCGCCGGTTTGCTGGTGGGTGGCGACGTTCCACAGGCGCACCCTGTCACTGCCGCCGGTGGCGAGGGTCCGGCCGTCGGGGCTGAACACCACTGAGTTGACGCCGTTGGTGTGGCCGGTGAGAGGTGCGCCGATCTGGCGGCGGGTGGCCACGTCCCACAACCGCACGGTCTTGTCGTCGCTGCCGGTGGCGAGGATACGGCCGTCGGGGCTGAACACCACTGAGTTGACGCCGTCGGTGTGGCCGGTGAGAGGTGCGCCGATCTGGCGGTGAGTGGCCACGTCCCACAACCGCACCGTGCGGTCATAGCCGCCGGCGGCGAGGGTGCGGCCGTCGGGACTCAGCGCTACTGCGCCGGCCGCCTGCGCGAGGCCGGTAAAGGGTGCGCCGATCTGTTGTCGGGTGGCCGGGTTCCACAGGCGCACGGTCCTGTCCGAATCCCCGGTGACGAGGGTTTGGCCATCGGAGCTGAATGCCATCGCGCGGGCGGGGCGGGGGAGGACGAAGTTGTGGCGTTGGCCGAGGACATCGAGAAGGTTGGCACGGGTTTCGGGGCCCTGCCGAATCCGCCAGGCTGTGACGGCCAGCAGGGACGCCAGAGCAGGGTCGGTGGTGAGGAGAAGTTGGCTTTGCGCGATGAGCTGGCGGGCGATCGCGGCGTCGCGCTGGTGGTCGGCGCTGTGCTGGGCTCGGAAGGCGAGTAAGGCCGTGGCGAGGGTTACGGCCAGCAGCACCGAAAGGCCGGATACGGCGGCTCGCCATATCCGGGTGCCGCGGGTCTGTGCGGCTCGGCTCGCCTCCAGGAACGCCCTGGGAGTGCTGGTCAGGTGAGGGAAGCGGCCGAGACTGTCGTCCCAGTGCGCGCGGGCGCCTTCAACCGCGGCCAAGCGTTGACCTCGGTACAGGTAGGACGTGGGCCGCCCCTTGCGGTCCCATTCGTCGGCGTCTTGCAGGAGTTGGGCGCGCAGGGCGTGGCTGTCCAGATCGGGTTGCAGCCAGCCGCGCAACCGCGGCCACGCTTCCAGCAGGACATCATGGCTGATCTGGATCGCGTTGTCGTCGATGGTGACGAGTCGACTGCCGGCCAAGGTCTCCAGAACCTGGTCAAGAGCGGCGGGGGCGGCGCTGCCTGCGGCGCGGCGTGCCTCGGTGAGACTGGCCGTGCGGCGAGCCAACCGACCCGCCGGTGTGACGATGATGAGGTGCGTCAGGAGGCGGCGGGCGAGGGCGCGGGCAGGGGCGGGCAGGCTGGTGTAGGCCGCGTCGGCGCTGGTGGCGACCGCGTTGATGATGCCGCCGGTCTTGGAGTAGCCGCGCAGCGTCAGCCGGTCGCCGTCCTTGTGTTCCCATACCGTCCGCATGGTCTGTGACACCAGCGGCAACGAGCCCGGGCCGGCGGTGCCCGCTGATGCGGCGAGGTCGGCCATGATGGTGTCGATCAGGCCCGCTTCCAGCTCCAGGCCGGCGGCCGCGGCCGGCCCGGTGACCGTCAGCCGGAGCTCCGACTCGGTCATCGGGCCGAGGACGAACTGCCCGTCCTGCAGCGCTTCGGCCAGGACCGCATGGGCGGCGCAGTGGTCGAGAAAATCGCCCCGTACCGCGATCACCACCAGTGCCGCCGGGGTTCCGTAGGGCCCGCAAGGCAGTGTCGCGGCCGCGTGCAACGCGCTGATGAACGCCGCCGCCTCTCCCGTGTCGCCCCCGTCATCACCGGTCTGCTCGCCGCGGTCGACGGGAGCGGTGAACAATTCCTCGAACTGGTCGACGACCAGCACCAGCCGGCACTCACCTGCGGCAGCGGCGGGCAGGCCCCGTCGCTGCGCGTCGCGCTCAACGGCCTGGCGAACCATCAGATGCGCTCGGTCGGGCTCAGCGAGCAAGCCGGCGTGGACGGTGGGCGCGTCCAACCCGGCCATCGGAGCCAACACCGACGCCAAACGCTCCAACGGTCTTCCCGTCGGTGCACCGATGAGGTGCCGCGGCCACTCAGAGGCCGATTCATGCAGCTCACCACGCCCGATCGCTGGGAGCAGGCCCGCACTCAGCAGCGACGACTTCCCGGCCCCCGACGCGCCCGTCACCACCACCAAGCCTGGTGCCGTCAGCCGCTGCGACAAAGCGGTCAGCAGCTTGGCCGTGACCCGCTCCCGCCCGTAGAACACCTCACGGTCGTCCTCCCCGAAGGGGGCCAGTCCCCGATAGGGGCAGCCGTTCCAGGTCCGTCCTGGGGCCGCGTCCAGCGTCTCCGCGTCAGCCGGCGCGTTGATCCGCGACACTTGTTTTGACAGCATCCTGATCTGCGTGGCCTGCCGGTACAGCAGATCGAGCGTCAGCCGCATCTGCCCGTTCTGCTCGTCCAGCCCAGCGCGCAGCTGCACCAGTTGCGCCTGCACGGCCGCCAGCACGAAGCCGAACTCGGTGAACTCTCGGCCCACCTCGACCAGTCCGAACGTCAATCGTTCCAGCAGGACTTCATTCCTGCTGCGGATCGCCGCCTCCACCGCGGCTCCGACCGCGCCGACCTCCTCGAGCACCACGGCGATCTCACTGCGCAGCCCCTCCGCCTCATGCCCCCCGGCCTCCAGGATTCGCTCAATCCCGCGCGCGAGCTCCTCCTCGACCTCTTCCCGAGAGAACTCCTCGTCCGGTTCGTGTTGTTCACGCAGGCGGGCAACTCCGGCCTTCAGAACATCGGTCAGCACGTTGCCGCCGACCGAAGCGGCCGCGCCGGTCCCAGCCGCCAGCAACGCTGCGGCACTCGCACCCGATACCACCAGCGGCGCGAACGCACCACCACACAGCAACCCCAGCAGAACCGGCGGAGACCACCGCCGAGACTGTTGCTTGGCGGCTCCGGCCGCATCCGCTAACCGAGCCACCCGGGCGTGTACACCGGCCCGCATCAACTCCAGCCGATGTCCCCGCGGCTCCCTCTCCATCGTCCGATGCCACCCCGTCCCACTGGCCAAGACAACCCCGACCGAACCCCTGCAACGCAGATGTGACGCATCGACGTGCAACACAGATCCGTGGAGCGTTGCGACCGCGGCGCGGCGACGCTCGGAAGGACGTTGCGCGATGTAATCGCCGTCGGCAAGAGGCCAGTGCCAACCCGCCGCACTGGGAGACTTCGAGCCTCCGGCGGGGAGGGGAACGGCCTCGGCGGGGGTGGTGGCGCCGAGGCCGTTCGGTGAGGGTGCTGGACGTGTGCGGTGGAAGGGCGTTCCCCTGCCGTCCTCCGGCCCGCGGTCAGCGTCCGATCAGGCTGTTACTTCACGTGGACCAGGACGGAGTTCGTCTTGTGGGCGGGACCCCACTTGTGGTGGTGCTTGGACTGGTAGGTCCCACGGAAGGTGTACGAGCCCTTGGGCTGCGCGCCGAAGCGGTAGTCAAGCGTGTAGATCTCCGCCTTGGCCTTGCGGTCCCAGTGGCTCCGGGTGGTGCACTCGACGGTCTTGTACGCGCCTGCCTTGCCGGCCGAGCGCTGGAGGCAGAACCGCAGGCCGGTGAGGTGCTCGCCGGCGGAGTCGGAGGCCGCCTCCAACCGGAACCCGACCCCGCCGTGGCGGTGGACGGTCGTGTGGTCGGCCTTCAGGGTGAAGCTGGACTTCGCGGAGGCCGTCCCCGCCATGGTCAGCGTGACCGCCCCGGCGGTCGCGAGCACGCCCGTGGCGAGCATGAGCTTGTGACGCATCAACAACTCCTGTCTTCCAGGTGGACGAGACGTTAGATGCGTCGTTTAAGCGAATGGTTAAGCATTGGGCCATGTGGCGTGCGTCACTCGATGGTGTCGAAGGGGCTGCCTCGCGCCTGGCATGCGCATATTGACCTCAAGTGTGGTTGAGATTGCACGATGGCGTCTTGGCGGGCGGCTTTTGCCGTCCGTGCCGTCGGGTGGGCGAATGCGCTTCCACCGCCGCGACCACGGGACAGGACGTTCATGAAGATCGAGGTATATGCCGATGTGCTCTGCCCCTGGTGCTACATCGGCAAGCGGCGTCTGACGGCCGCGCTCGCAGGGCTGCCTGGGCGCGGACGCGTCGAGACGGTTTGGCGCAGCTTCGAGCTCGCTCCGGAGGCGAGCCGGATCCCCGGAGAGACCGCCGCTGAGGCCATGGTGGGCTGGTGGGGTGAGAAGGCTCCCGCGCGCATCGCCCGGATCCAGTCGCTGGGTGCGGCGGAGGGGCTGGAGCTGAACCTGCACCTGACTCGCCCGGCGAACACCTTCGACGCGCATCGGCTGGTCAAGCTCGCCGCCGATCGCGGTAAGGCCGACCAGATGATGGAACTGCTGCTGCACGCGTACCACACCGAGGGCCTCAACGTGGCTGACGTGGACGTCCTGCGACGCCTCGGCGGCGAGGCCGGACTGGACGGCGAGGAGGTGAGCGCGGTACTGGCCGGGGACGACTATGCCGCGCAGGTCCGCGCGGACCGGCTTCGCGCGGCCGAGGTCGGGATCACCGGCGTCCCCAATGTGGTGATCGACGGACGCCCGCCCGTCTCCGAGATCCAGCCTGTTGCCGACCTTCGCCGCCTGATCGAGTCGGGCCTGGCGGACTCAGCCGACCTTGTGGACGTGCCCGGCCAAGCCGACTGACGAGGTGTGCTGACTCAGGAGCGTTGGCCAAGGGCCGCGGCGAGACGGGACTGGACCGTTTCGCCGCGGCGCTCGCGCAAGCGGTAGGAACTCGCGGTGGTCAGCGGGCCTGGCCGGGGTCGGGGGTGGTCGCCGCCCAGCCGATCGCGTAGGCGAAGGCGCGGCTGTGGCGGTCGAGCGCGACCGGGTTGATGTTGGCCGTGGTGTCGCAGGGCTGGTGGTAGCAGGGGTCGTAGGCCTGGCCGGCGACGCCGCCGAACTGGGCGGCCTCCTCGGCGGTCTTCGGCCCGACGCTGCCGCCGAACAGGCCGCCGACCG
>NZ_JBFAOF010000250.1:0-8521 GCF_040675125.1 Spirillospora sp. NPDC049652
CCGGTCCGCCGGGCCGGTCGTGCTACCGGCCCGGTGGGGCCGCGGACCGGCCCGGGGCGCTCGGAGCCGGACGGCCTAGTGGAACTGCGACTCCTCGGTGGAGCCCTTCAGCGCCGTGGTGGAGGAGTCCGGCGAGATCGCGGTGCTGACCATGTCGAAGTAGCCGGTGCCCGACTCGCGCTGGTGCTTGACGGCGGTGAAGCCGCGCTCGACCGACGCGAACTCGCGCTCCTGCAGCTCGACGTAGGCGGTCATGCCCTCGCGGGCGTAGCCGTAGGCCAGGTCGAACATCCCGTGGTTGAGGGCGTGGAAGCCGGCCAGGGTGATGAACTGGAACTTGAAGCCCATGTGGCCGAGCTCGCGCTGGAACTTGGCGATGGTCGCGTCGTCCAGGTGCTGCTTCCAGTTGAAGGACGGCGAGCAGTTGTAGGCGAGCATCTGGTCCGGGTACTCGGCCTTGACCGCCTCGGCGAACTTGCGGGCCTGCTCCAGGTCCGGGGTGCCGGTCTCCATCCAGATCAGGTCGGAGTACGGCGCGTAGGCCTTGGCGCGGGCGATGCACGGCTCGATGCCGTTGCGCACGTGGTAGAAGCCCTCGGCGGTGCGCTCACCGGTGATGAACTCGCGGTCGCGCTCGTCCACGTCCGTCGTGATCAGGGTCGCGGCCTCGGCGTCGGTCCGCGCGATGATCAGGGACGGGACGCCGGCGATGTCCGCGGCGAGGCGCGCGGTGTTCAGCGTCTTGACGTGCTGCGAGGTCGGGATGAGGACCTTGCCGCCCAGGTGGCCGCACTTCTTCTCGGAGGCCAGCTGGTCCTCCCAGTGCACGCCCGCGGCGCCGGCCGCGATCATGCCCTTCATCAGCTCGAAGGCGTTGAGCACGCCGCCGAACCCGGCCTCGGCGTCGGCGACGATCGGGGCGAGGTAGTGGACGTCGCCCGAGCCCTCGCTCCACTGCACCTGGTCGGCGCGCAGCAGCGCGTTGTTGATGCGGCGGACCACGGCCGGGACGGAGTTGGCCGGGTAGATGCTCTGGTCGGGGTAGGTCTGGCCGGCCAGGTTGGCGTCGGCGGCGACCTGCCAGCCGGACAGGTAGATGGCCTTGAGGCCGGCCTTCACCTGCTGGACGGCCTGCATGCCGGTGAGCGCGCCGAGGGAGTGGACGTAGTCCTCCTCCTGCAGCAGCTTCCACAGGCGCTCGGCGCCGAGGCGGGCGAGGGTGTGCTCCTCCTGCACCGAACCGCGCAGCTTGACGACGTCCTCGGCCGTGTAGGTCCGCTCGACGCCCTTCCACCGCTCGTCGGTGCTCCACTCAGCCCGCAGCTCGTCGGCTGCGCCCTTGAGGCGACCTTCGCTCATCGTTCTGCCCTTCCATAAGCCCGGGACGGAACGGACCCGACGGGAACCGGCCGTCCCGGGGATGTCGTCCCCTGGGTGCTTGCCACGACTATGCCCCGGCCGGACACGCCCGAGAGCGCCCAAAGAAGCGAAACTTCTGCCGAATTTTCGCTATCATGAAGCGGTGACGACCTTGCGGCCAGAAGAACCCCTTAACTTGACGAGTGACGTAGATCTCGTCACCTTCGGGCAGCGGCTCCGCCATCTCCGGCGCAGCCGCGGGATGACGCTCGCCGACCTGGGGGAGAAGGTCGGCCGCGCGCCGTCCCAGCTCTCCCTGCTGGAGAACGGGCGGCGCGAGCCGAAACTGTCGCTGCTGCAGGCGCTCGCGGGCGCGCTGGAGGTGCCGATCGAGGAGCTGCTGCGCCGCCAGCCGCCGTCCCGCCGCGCCCAGCTGGAGATCGCCCTGGAGGAGGCGCAGCGCGACCCGGTCTACCGGTCCCTCGGCCTGCCGCACCTGAAGGTCGGCAAGCGGATGCCGAACGAGATCCTCGAGCACATCCTCGCGCTGTACGGGGAGCTGCGGCGCTCGCACACCAAGCCCACCGCGTCCCCCGAGGAGGCGCGCAAGGCCAACGCCGAGCTGCGCCGCCAGATGCACGAACGCGGCAACCACTTCGGCGACATCGAGCGGGTCGCCGCGCAGACCCTCGACGCGGTCGGCTACCGCAGCGGCGCGGTCTCCCAGGGCATGCTGATGGGCCTGGTCGGCCACTTCGGCTTCAGCCTCCAGTACGTCCGCGACCTGCCGCGCTCGGTCCGGTCCATCACCGACCTGCGCAACCGGCGGATCTACCTGGAGCGCGAGCAGCTCGGCATGCACACGCCGCGCACGATCCTGCTGCAGACGCTCGGGCACATCGCGCTCGACCACGACCAGCCCCGCGACTTCGCCGACTTCCTGCGGCAGCGCGTCGAGGCCAACTACTTCGGCGCGGCGATCCTGATGCCCGAGCGGGCCGTCGTGCCGTTCCTGACCGAGGCCAAGCAGGCGCGCGAGCTGTCGGTGGAGGACCTGGCGGACGTCTTCTCGGTGTCGTACGAGATGGCCGCGCACCGGTTCACCAACATGGCCACCCACCACCTCGACCTGCAGCTGCACTTCACCAAGAACGACGAGAACGGCACGATCTACAAGGCGTACGCCAACGACGGCCTCGCGTTCCCGCAGGACGAGGACGGCGCGATCGAGGGCCAGCGGATGTGCCGCGCGTGGGCCGGACGGCACGTCTTCAGCGCGGCCGACCGGTTCTCGGTCTACTACCAGTACACCGACACGCCGAAGGGGACGTACTGGTGCCTGTCGCACATCGACCCCTCGCACGAGCGCGACTTCGCCATCACCCTCGGCGTCCGGTTCGAGGACTCGCGCTGGTTCCGGGGCCGGGAGACGACCAACCGGGTGAAGTCGGCCTGCCCGGACGGGGACTGCTGCCAGCGTCCGCCGCGTGAGCTGGCCGAACGCTGGGAGGGCATGGCCTGGCCGTCCGCCCGCGCGCACTCGCACGTCCTGTCGGTCCTGCCGCCCGGCGCGTTCCCCGGCGTGGACGAGGCGGACGTCTACACCTTCCTCGACAAGCACGCCGCCGAGTAGCCGCGGGCGCACGCCCGCCGGGACCCCGAGACACCGGGACCCGGCGGGCGTTTCGTCGTGTGACTCCCTTCCGCCTGTTACCCGCGGTAACGCCCGGGAGTGCTACCGTTGGTAACACGTGATATTGGAGGAAGGGTCAATAACGATGTCGGACACCGAGGCGACGACTCCGTTCTCGCTGGATCTGAGCGACGACCTCACCGAGGTCAAGAGCTGGGTGCACGAGTTCGCGCGCGACGTCATCCGCCCCGCCGCCGAGGAGTGGGACGAGCGCGAGGAGACCCCCTGGCCCATCATCCAGGAGGCGGCCAAGGTGGGCCTGTACTCCCTGGACTTCTTCGCCACCCAGTGGCTGGAGCCGACCGGCCTCGGCATCCCGGTCGCCTTCGAGGAGCTGTTCTGGGGCGACGCGGGCATCGCGCTGTCGATCGTCGGCACCGGCCTCGCCGCCGCGTCCGTCGCCGCGACCGGCACCCCGGAGCAGATCGCCGAGTGGGTCCCGCAGATGTTCGGCACCGCCGACGACGTCAAGCTCGGCGCGTTCTGCGCCTCCGAGCCGGACGCCGGGTCCGACGTCGGCTCGATCCGCGCCCGCGCCGTCTACGACGAGGCCAAGGACGAGTGGGTGCTGAACGGCACCAAGACCTGGGCCACCAACGGCGGCATCGCCGACGTCCACGTGGTCGTCGCGTCCGTCCACCCCGACCTCGGCAGCCGCGGCCAGGCCAGCTTCATCGTCCCGCCGAACACCCCCGGCCTCCGTCAGGGCCAGAAGTTCAAGAAGCACGGCATCCGCGCCTCGCACACGGCCGAGGTCGTCCTCGACAACGTGCGCATTCCCGGCAACCTCATCGTCGGCGGCAAGGAGAAGTTCGACGCCCGCATCGCCCGCGTCCGCGAGGGCAAGAGCGCCAAGGGCCAGGCCGCGATGAAGACCTTCGAGACCACCCGCCCCACCGTGGGCGCGATGGCCGTCGGAGTCGCCCGCGCCGGCTACGACTACGCCCTCCAGTACGCCACCGAGCGCGAGCAGTTCGGCCGCAAGATCGGCGACTTCCAGGCCATCGCCTTCAAGCTCGCCGACATGAAGTGCCAGGTCGACGCCGCCCGCCTGATGGTCTGGCGCGCCGCCTGGATGGCCCGCAACGGCAAGGAGTTCACCAGCGCCGAGGGCTCCATGGCCAAGCTGATGGCCTCCGAGGCCGCCGTCCGCGTCACCGAGGAGGCCATCCAGATCCTCGGCGGCAACGGCTACACCCGCGAGTACCCGGTGGAGCGCATGCACCGCGACAGCAAGATCTTCACCATCTTCGAGGGCACCAGCGAGATCCAGCGCCTCGTCATCGGCCGAACCGTCACCGGCCTCCCCGTCCGCTGACGGCCTGACCTGCACGAACACGCCGCCTCCCGGCCTGAGGCGGGCGTGGTGACGACCGGTCTGAGACCCTGCGAGCCGGGTCCTCAGGCCGGTCGTTTTCGTGATTGGAGTTCGATTGGGGTTCACGCCCGTGGACGTCTCCGGTACCACCGGCACCGAAATGCGCCGCTGGACGAGCAGCGGGTGGCGGCCATGACCGGCAGGCGTGACGCGCAACCTCGCGGACGTCGAGTCGTGCCCGACCAGACGCGAAAGGATGACGGGATGAGCGAGCGCGACCTCGGCGACACCAGGGTGGACCTGACGAACGACGAGTACCACAGGCTATGCGTGACGGCGTTCGAGAACCTGCCTACGGACACGGCCGTGACCATGGAGGACTTGGACGCCATCTTCACCTGGTGCCTCCCGGAGTACGACCGCCTCAAAGCGGCACGCGAGGAGGAAGCGCCGTCGTGATGAGCGACATCGGCGAGTTCCTGCGATCCCGGTTGGACGAGGACGAAGAGGCGGCGCGGGCAACCCGCGACGGCGCGTGATTCACACTGCGCATCCGCGATCGGCACTGGTCACAGGGCTGGCTTGTGCGGAGTACCTCGGATCGAGTTAGTATCCGCGGATGGTTCGACTTTCGCCCCATGGGGTGCTGGGGCTGTGGGTGACGTTCACCCTCGGCGTTCCCTTCCTGCTGATCTCGATCGCCGCGCGGGACCTGCCCGCCGACGTCCTGACGTGTGCTCGGTTCGCGCTGGCCGCCGTCACGCTGCTCGCGGTGACCTGGGCGCGCCGCGGGCGGGCCGAGGCGCTCGGTGCGCCCGTCCGGTTGCTCGCGTCCCGGCCGGTCGAGGTTCTGGCGGTGGGGGTGTGCAGCGCCGCGCTGCCGTCCGTCCTCATCACCATCGGCGAACACCATGTGCAGACCGGCCTGACTTCGCTGCTGCTGGCCACGACCCCCATGTGGATCGCGCTCGCCGGTCATCTGCTGTTCCCCGCCGAACGGCTCGGTGTGCGGCGGGCCGTGTGCCTGGTGGCCGCGTTGTTCGGGACGGTCGGGATGACCGCCGCCGACGGGACCGGCGGGCCGCTCCTGTGGGCGGGCCTGCCCCTGGCCGCCGCGTTCAGCTATGCCGCGGGGAATCTCGTCGTCCGGTCGCGGCTGCGGGACGTCGACCCGTTCGCGCTCACCACCGCCCAGATGGCGGTCGCGGTCGTCATCACCGCGCCCTTCGCGGCGACGCACCTCTCCGCCGTCCGATGGGGGGCCGGGCCGTGGGCGGCGGTTCTGGCACTGGGGGTGCTGTGCTCGGGGCTGGGCTGGCTCGCCAACACCGTCCTGGTCCAGCGGGTGGGGGCCGTCCAGGCGTCGCTGGTGTCGTTCGCCGCGCCGGTCGTGTCGATGCTGCTGGGTACGATCGTCCTGGACGAACGCCTGTCGGTGCTCCAGCTCGCCGCCGCCGGGGTCGTCGTCGCGGCCATCGTGTCGTTCGGCCTGCCGTCCCGGCGGCCGGACCCGCCCCGGGAGGTAGGAGCCATCCTCGAACTCGCCATCCTCGGGTTCCTGGCCGAGGAGCCCATGCACGCCTACGAACTGCGCAAGCGGATCAGCAAGCTGGTGGGGCACGTGCGACCGGTCAGCGACGGCTCCCTGTACCCGGCCCTGCAACGCCTCCGCGGCCGCGACCTCGTGAGCCGGAACCCGGCGCCCGGCTCGGGCGGGCCCGCCCGCCAGGTGTTCACGCTCACCGAAGCCGGACGCGCCGAACTGGAGCACCAGCTCACGCACCCGGACGACCTGGACATCACCGACCGCAACAAGTACTTCGTGATCCTGGCCTTCCTGCACCTGCTGGAGCCTGCCGCGCAGGCCGACATCCTCCGCCGCCGCCTGGAGTTCCTCGAAGACCCAGGGCGGGGGTTCTTCATCGACGAGGACCGGGCGCTGCGCGAGAACGAGCTCCGATCGCCCTTCCGGGCCGGCATCCAGCACATCGCCCGCGCCACCTCGTCCGCAGAACGCGCCTGGCTCACCCGCACCCTCGACACTCTTCAGGCCGAGCCGACCTGACCGTGCCGTGGCGTCGGCGAGGCGGGGCCGCCAGGGGTGCTCCGCCTGCCGACGTCCGGTTGAGGGACGGGTGATCGCCGCAGGTGTGAGGCGTTCCGCTACTTTCTTCTTATGGACGCCGACGAAGCCCGCGCAAAGGTCGAACTCGCCAACGCCCGCTACCTGCAGGCCAAGGAGGAGGCCGACCAGGCGGCCGCAGACCTGTTCGCCGCCTGCGCCGACGCCACCCGCGCCGGCCACACCGCCGAGAGCCTCGCCGCCGCCACCGGCTTGACCGCCGCGGACATCCGCCGCAAGGTCCACGAACTCGGCGTCGAGACGAAAGGCTAGACCGCCGGTCCGGGGGCCTCATCGCCGGCGCGCTCACAGAAAATGGAGAGCCGGTGCTCCCGGGTGGAGCACCGGCTCCGTGCGTACTCCTTTCCGATGGCTCGGGCCAGGCCGGAATCAGCCGTAGCCGATGCCCCAGTGGTCGGCCGCCGGGCGGGGCATGGGGAGCGTGCTGGGGTCGCCGCTGGCGGGGACGAGCGGGCCGCCCGGGCGCAGGAAGTCGCCCTCCTGGCTGCCCGAGCGCAGCAGCAGGTCGCGCTCCTCGCGCTCCCACACCAGCGGCTCGCCGGTGAAGGGGGCGACCTTGACGACGGTGAGCGAGCCGTCGACGCAGGGGCCGGCGTCGCCGCTGCGCACCTCGAACTCGTAGCTGAGCGACGTCCGGCCGAGCCGGTCGACGCGCAGGCGGGTCTCCACCACCTCGTGCCGCCAGAGCCGGCGGCGGTAGCTGGCGGTGTAGTTGACCCTCGGCATGACGGGCAGGTGGTCCAGGCCGAGCCGGTGCAGCAGCGTCTGCTCGGCCGACTCGACCCACCGGATCACCGTGGAGTGGTGATAGTGCCCGGTGACGTCGGTGTCGCACAGTTCGACGCGCTGGAGCACGCTGACGCTGGACGGTTCCGCCGGCATTCTCGGTTCACCTCTTGGTATTAGGCAGACGGTGGAGGGATCGCCCCGAAACTATGGCCGGCATGCACGCAGTGCAAGGAGTCGATCACCGACGGTTTCGTGTGTCGCGGACATGGGTACACGTTCCCGATTCGCCGGGCGTCCGGGGGTTGCTTGTGTGCCGTAAGGTGGCCGCACGATGACCAGGGTTAACGGGTTCGCCGGACGGGGCGCGGGGCGCGACCCCGGTCGCCGGCGCGCGCTGCTGGAGGCCGCCGACCGGGTGATCCAGCGGGAGGGGCCGGAGGCGTCGATGGCGGCCATCGCCGCCGAGGCGGGGATCAGCAAGCCCATCCTGTACCGCCATTTCGGCGACAAGAGCGGGCTGTACCAGGCGCTCGCCGAACGGCACGCGCGCAAGCTGATCGAAGGCGTGCGCGCGGAGTTCTCCCGCGCGGTGCCCGTGCGCGACCGCACTCGCACGACGATCGACACCTACCTGGCATTGGTTTCGGCGAACCTGAACCTCTACCGGTTCCTGATGCACCGGGCGAGCGCCGAGGACGCCGCGACGCACAGCGCGATGAGCACGATGATCCGCGAGCTGGGCCGGGCGCTGGCCGAGGTGATGGTGGCCGAGGGCGAGCTGGACGACCCGGTCCGCGCGAACGTCTGGGGGCACGCGGTCGTCGGGATGGTGCAGACGGCGGGCGACTGGTGGCTCGACCACACCGCCGACGTGCCGCGCGAGACCGTCGTGGACAGCCTCGCCGACCTCATCCTCGGCGGGCTGCCCGCCGCGTCCGGCGGACGCGTTCTCGAGGACTGACCGCTCTGCCAGGATGGCGGGCATGGACCTCGATCGGCTGGCCGGCCCCCTGGGCGAGGTGCTGCGGGACCGGTTCGGGCCCGGCGCTCGGGTTCGCGGTCTGCGCCGGGGCGGTGGCGGCGCGTCGCGGGTGACGTGCGGGTTCGAGGTCCTCGCCGCGGACGGGCGCGACGTTCCGCTGATCCTGCGGCTGGGGACGCCCGGCGCGTCCGCGAGCGTGCCGCTGGTCCGGGAGGCCGAGCTCATCCGGGCGGCGGCGCGCGCCGGGGTGCCCGGTCCCGAGGTGCTCGCGGCGGGCGGCGCGGACGGCCCGCTCGG
>NZ_JBFAOF010000251.1:0-8473 GCF_040675125.1 Spirillospora sp. NPDC049652
CGCGGCGTCCACCCTGATCGTGACCGCGCCCGGACGCGCCGACCTCGGGACCGTCGTCCTGGCCCGCGCGGGCGGCGTGGAGCTCCCGCCGCCGGGCCCGTGGACGATCGACCCGGCGCACTCGTCGGTCGCCGCGATCGCCCAGCACCTCGGCCTGTCCAGCGTCCGGGGCCGGTTCGCCTCCTTCGAGGGGCGGATCGACATCGCCGAGCCGGTCGAGCGGTCGCGGGTCGTCGCCCGGATCGACGCCGCGTCCATCGACACCGGGACCAAGGTCCGCGACGACCACCTGCGCTCCGCCGACTTCCTGAACGCGGCGGAGCACCCGGTCATCGAGTACCGCGGTGAGGGGCTCACCCAGCAGGGGCCCGACCGCTGGACCGTCCACGGGCAGCTCACGCTCAACGGCCACACCCGTCCGGTCGACCTGGACCTGACCTATCTCGGCACCGGTCCCGACCCTTGGGGCGGCGTCCGTGCGGCGTTCCGCGCCACCACCCGGCTCCGCCGCCACGACTTCGGCATCCGGTTCAACCAGATCCTTGAGGCGGGCATCGCGGCCGTGGGTGACAGCCTCAAGATCGAACTAGAGGTCCAGGCAGCTCAGGGCACCTCTCTCCCCAGCTGAGCCCAGAGTTATCCACAGTCTGTGGATTGCTTGGCGGTGCGGATCGACGACCGCGACGATGGAAACGGAGTCGACGGTCCGCATGCGCGGCCAGAGGGGAGCCTTCGATGAGGTCTCGGCGTGACAGCGCAGGTCTGCCTGGAACCACTGAGGAGAGCCGCGCCCAACGGCCTCCCGGCCGACGGCCTTCCGCCCAACGGCCTCCCGGCCGCCGCCTCTCCAGCCATTGGCCTTCGAGTCGGCGGCCCCCTGAGTCAGGGGGCTCAGTGTCAGCGGCCCTTGAGGTCGTGGACCAGGCGGTCGGCGGAGGCGCGGTCCGGCGTGCCGGTGATGACGACCTTGCCGTCGGTGATGGCCATCTCGACGCGGGGCGCGGTGATCAGCCTGCTGCCGGTCACGAAGGCGACGTCGCGGCCGATGGTCGACCGGGTGAGCTGGGCGAACGCCTTGCGATCGGAGGCGCGGAGGGTGACGGCGACGTCGTAGGCGCCCCCGGTGCGGCCGCGCTGGACGCGCAGGTCGGTCACCTTCCGGATCGACATGCCCTGGGTGAGCTGGTAGCAGACCAGGCCCGTGGTCGTCTGTCCGGTGACGCCCTGCGTGCCCGCCGGGCACTGGCCGGGGCTCGTCTGCGCGACCGGGAAGATCTGGAGCGGCGAGGCCAGGGCGATCGGGCGTTCCTTCATGGAACCCGCGATCAGGGCGCCCGTCACGGCCACGGCGGCGATCAGGATGCCCAGCGTGAGCACCATCGTGACGAGAGCGGCACGGTGTTCGCGAGCGCCTTGGTCGTTTCGGTCGTGCTTGGCGTGCCCGCCGCGCAGCTCGGCGCGGCTCCGCTTCACCGCGGCCGCTTCCCGCTGCCGCGCCCTCGACCGGGCGCGCCGCCGGGCGTCAGGGTCCTCCAGGCCGTCCCCGGCGTCCAGCGGCACGGTGAGTGTGGAGGTCGCCGTCCCCGCGGCCCCAGCCGCGGCCCGGGCAAGCCCCGGAGTCCCAGCCGACTCTGGCGTCTTTCCTGAGCCTGGCGTCTTCCCTGACTTCGGCGTCTTCTCCGACGCGGCCACGCCGGGCATCGGCGTCGTGCCGGAAGCCCCGCGCTCATGCTGCGCGGCCGCGCCGGCCGACGCCGTTCCGGACCCGGGTGCCTTGCGCCGCGATGCCGACCCGGCCTCGGATGCCTTGCGGGACGGTGCCGGCCCGGTCTCGGATGCCTTGTCGGACGACGTCGGCCCAGTCCCGAGTGCCTTGTCCGACGACGCCTGCTCAGACCCTCTCGTCTTGTCGGACGTGGCCTG
Source organism: Spirillospora sp. NPDC049652 (assembly GCF_040675125.1). NCBI lineage: Bacteria > Bacillati > Actinomycetota > Actinomycetes > Streptosporangiales > Thermomonosporaceae > Spirillospora > Spirillospora sp. NPDC049652. The sequence continues at coordinate 1,924 of NZ_JBFAOF010000251.1, forward strand.
CTCAGGCGTCGGCGTCTCGCCGGAAGCCGCCCGGTCGAACTTCGATGCCCTGTCCGCATCCGAGGACTGGCCGGACGTCCGTCGGCCCAATCTCCGCGACTTTCCGGACTTCGGCGGCTTGCCGTTGCCTGGCGTCTTACCGGAGCTCGCCGTCCTGTGCGACGGGTCGGTCGCAGGGGATGCCGCCGAGTTGGAGGGCTCCGCGACATCGGTGGCAGGCGCGCTCCCGGCGGGAGGCGGCACCTCGCCGCTGGCGGGCCCTGCCGTCCCAGCGGAGGTCGGCTTCTCGGACTGGTCTGCGGATCTCCCTGAGGAGAACGTGGCTGCCGCCGTAGCGCGCTCGGTCGCGTCGGGCCGTGCGGGCTCGGCGTTCTCGCCAGGCGCGGCGGGCGCGGTGGCGTCGTGCGTGCCGGAGGGCGGCGTAGCGGAGGCGTTGGTCTGCTGGGAAGCGGTCGCGGCCTGGAGGCGCTCCAGACGCTTGCGTTCGCGGCGACCCAGCTTTCGAGGTGCTGAGGAGGCCGCACCCGACGGAGTCACGGGAGCCGTGGAGCCCGAGGATGATGCCGACGACTCTGCGTCCCGCGAGGTTGGGGAAGGGGCCGAGCCCGGAGCAACCGCAGACGACCCGAGCCCCTGCGATGCCGCAGGCGAGGAGGCGTCTGGTGAGCTCGCGGGAGAGGCCTGGGCCGGCGCCGACACCGACGCGCCCGACGAGGCGGGTTCTGGCGAGGTCGCGGGGGAGCCCGAGGCGGGTGCTTCAGTCGGAGAGGTTGAGCTCGGCGAAGTCGGCAGTACCGACGGAGAGGTGGGTGAGGCTGGATCGGCCGGTGTGGTGGACGGAGTCGGCGTCTCTGCTGCCTTGGCGGTGGCAGGGCTCTCCGAGGCTGCGGAAGAAGCCTCCGCCGATGAAGCGGCGGAAGAGGCTTCTTGCGGAGACGCAGGGGAGGGGGAAGCAGGCTTCGGCGTGGCCTCGGCCTGGGCCGCGGTGTCCTGGTCGCGGTCGGCGTCGCGGGCCTGCCGCGGGTCGGACGAGGTGGCGTCGAGGGCCTCGGTGCGGTGGCGACCGCGACCCTTTCCGGCGCGCTCGGGCTTGGGATCGGCGGACGTGTCCTGACGACCCTTGCTGCGGCGCGGAACGACCCGCATCGTCACCTCCCCGACAGTTGATCTCCAAGTCTTGCAGGAAGGGACCCGCCGACGCACCCCTTGACGGGGCGTAGGTCGTGACCGGTGGGAAAACGGCCATGCACAAGTGAGTAAAACCGAGCCGGGAAGGGGGCCCTAATTGGTTCGGAGGCACAAAACCCTCGCATCTCCGGAGACGCCGACCGCCGGGGAAGATCCCGGGCGATCGCGGCCTGGGCCGCCCGTCCCCCCGGCTGTCGTTCCGCACCTCTTCTAGATGCCGGTCGGCCGGTGACCCCCTGCGCCCCTTGGCGCCCCTCGGCGGGCCGCCGATGCTTGTGTCGGTAAGACGCGGCTGGGCCGGACGGGCCCGCCCCACTGCGCCCGCGCGAACGCCCACGCCGCCTCGCAGGTGGTCGAGGAGGTGGTGCCTGCTCCGGCGACCACGGCAGCTGAGCAGCGGGTATGGCTTCCATCTGGGCCGTCCGGTGGACGGATGCCGCATAGGGACGGTCCCGCATAGGGACGGTCCCGCATGGGGACGGTCCCGCATGGGGACGGACGCGCATGGGGACGGTCCCGCATAGGGACGGACGCGCATGGGGACGGACGCGCAGAGGGACGGACCGGCATGGGGACGGACGCGCAGAGGGACAGACGCGCAGAGGGACGGACGCCGCTTTGGCGGGGGCTCGGCTCTTGGCTCGACAGGAGGTCTGCAGTCTTCGACAGGAGCCAAGGGGCCTTCCGACGAGGAAGCGCGGATCCGCGCTACGCGAAGGTGGCCCCTCTGGGAGGGAGCCGACTCAAAACAAGGGGCCCGCTTCCGGGTGGAAGCGGGCCCCTCTTGAGGTGCGGGCCGTCACCCCTGGGCGGGGCGACGGGCGTGCGCGGTGTCGGGCCTCCGGCGGAGGGCGACGAGGGTCAGTCGACGCGCCAGGTGTCGCCGCTGGCGAGGAGGGCGGCGAGGTCGCCCTGGCCCTGGGTCTCGACGGCCTCGTCGACCTGCGCGCGCATCAGCTCGTCGTAGGACGGGCGGTCCACGTTGCGGAAGATGCCGATCGGGGTGTGCTCGAAGGCCGGGGAGTCCAGCCGGGACAGGGCGAACGCCTGGGACGGGTCCGGGTTGGACGCGTCGTGCACGGCGATCTCCGACGGGTCGACGTCCGCGGTGGCCACGACCTCGAACGAGCCGGTCGGGGTGCGGCGCAGCGCCTTCTGCCCCTCGGCGCCGAACACGATCGGACGGCCGTCCTCCAGGCGGATGGTGATGTCGTCGCGGACCGAGGCGTCCTTGAGCGGCTCGAACGCGCCGTCGTTGAAGATGTTGCAGTTCTGGTAGATCTCGACGAGCGAGGTGCCGCGGTGCTGGGCCGCCGCGCGCAGCACCGAGTGCAGGTGCTTGCGGTCGGAGTCGATCGTCCGGGCGACGAAGGTGCCCTCCGCGCCGATCGCCAGCGAGAGCGGGTTGAACGGGGAGTCCAGCGAGCCCATCGGGGTCGACTTGGTGATCTTCCCGGTCTCCGAGGTGGGCGAGTACTGGCCCTTGGTCAGCCCGTAGATCCGGTTGTTGAACAGCAGGATCTTCAGGTTGACGTTGCGGCGCAGCGCGTGGATCAGGTGGTTGCCGCCGATCGACAGCGCGTCGCCGTCACCCGTGACGACCCACACCGACAGGTCGGGGCGGGACGTCGCGAGGCCGGTGGCGATCGCCGGGGCGCGGCCGTGGATCGAGTGGAACCCGTAGGTGTTCATGTAGTACGGGAACCGGGACGAGCAGCCGATGCCGGAGACGAAGGTGATGTTCTCCCTGCGCAGCCCGAGCTCGGGCAGGAAGGACTGGACGGCCGCGAGGATCGCGTAGTCCCCGCAGCCGGGGCACCAGCGGACCTCCTGGTCGGTCTTGAAGTCCTTCATGCTCTGCTTGGCGTCGGTCTTCGGCACCAGCGACAGCGCGAGCGGGCCGTCGCCCGCCGCGCCGCCGGAGGCACTGCCGTTGACGCCGCCGTTGCCGTTGGTCTCACTCACTGTCGATCACTTCCCGGATCACACCCGCGAGCTCCTCGGCCTTGAACGGCAGGCCGCGCACGCGGTTGTAGCTGACGACGTCGATGAGGAACCGGCCGCGCAGCAGCATCGCGAGCTGCCCGAGGTTGATCTCCGGCACCACGACCTTGTCGTAGGAGCGGAGCACCGCCTCGGTGTTGGCCGGGAACGGGTTGAGGTGCCGCAGGTGCGCCTGCGCGATCCTGCCGCCGTCCTTGCGGACGCGCCGGACGGCCGCGGAGATCGCGCCGTACGTGCCGCCCCAGCCGAGCACGAGCACCCGGGCCTCGCCGGACGGGTCGTCCACGTCGAGGGGGGCCACATCGCCCGCGATCCCGTCGACCTTGGCCTGCCGCAGCCGGACCATGAGGTCGTGGTTCGCCCCGTCGTAGGAGATGTTGCCGGAGCCGTCCGCCTTCTCCAGGCCGCCGATCCGGTGCTCCAGGCCGGGCGTGCCGGGCACGGCCCACGGCCGGGCGAGCGTCTCGGGGTCGCGCTTGAAGGGCTGGAAGTCCTCCTGGTCCGGCTCGGCGAAGCCCGGCTCGATGACCGGCAGCGAGTCGACCGCGGGGATCTTCCAGGGCTCGGAGCCGTTGGCGAGGTAGCCGTCCGACAGGACGATGACCGGGGTGCGGTACTTGACCGCGATCCGGGCGGCCTCCAGGGCGGCGTCGAAGCAGTCCGACGGCGAGCGGGGCGCGACCACCGGCACCGGGGCCTCGCCGTTGCGGCCGTACATGGCCTGCATGAGGTCGGCCTGCTCGGTCTTGGTGGGCAGCCCGGTGGACGGCCCGGCCCGCTGCACGTCGATGACCAGCAGGGGCAGCTCGGTGGCGACCGCGAGGCCGATGGTCTCGGACTTCAGCGCGATGCCCGGCCCGGAGGTGGTGGTCACGCCGAGCGAGCCGCCGAAGGAGGCGCCGAGCGCGGCGCCGACCGCGGCGATCTCGTCCTCGGCCTGGAACGTCCGGACGCCGAACCGCTTGTGCCTGGACAGCTCGTGCAGGATGTCGGAGGCCGGGGTGATCGGGTAGGAGCCGAGGAACACCGGCAGGCCGCTGCGGTCGCCGGCGGCGACCAGCCCGTAGGCGAGCGCGGTGTTGCCGGTGATGTTGCGGTACAGGCCCGGCTCGTGCTCGGCGGGCTTGATCTCGTACTGGACCGAGAACGCCTCGGTGGTCTCACCGAACGACCAGCCCGCCTGGAAGGCCGCGATGTTGGCCTTCATGATCTCGGGCTTGCGGGCGAACTTGCGCTCCAGGAAGGCGACCGTCCCCTCGGTGGGGCGGTGGTAGAGCCAGGACAGCAGCCCGAGCGCGAACATGTTCTTCGCCCGCTCGGCGTCCTTCTTGGAGATGTCGAAGTCCTCGAGGGCCTTGACGGTCATCGAGGTGAGCGGCAGCGCGTGCACCCGATACTCGCTGAGCGACTCGTCCTCGACCGGGTTCGCCGGGTACCCGACCTTGGCCAGGTTCCGCTTGCTGAACTCGTCGGTGTTGATGATCAGGTCGGCGCCGCGCGGCAGGTCGCCGAGGTTGGCCTTGAGCGCCGCCGGGTTCATCGCGACGAGCACGTTGGGCGCGTCGCCGGGGGTGAGGATGTCGTGGTCGGCGAAGTGCAACTGGAAGCTGGACACGCCGGGGAGGGTGCCGGCCGGGGCGCGGATCTCGGCCGGGAAGTTCGGCAGGGTCGACAGGTCGTTGCCGAACGCCGCCGTCTCCTGGGTGAAGCGGTCACCGGTCAGCTGCATGCCGTCGCCGGAGTCCCCGGCGAAGCGGATGATGACGCGGTCGAGTTGCTGGACCTTCTTGGTCACAGAGGAAGACCTCCTCGACGCGCAGCGTCCGTCCCGGCGGAGGCGCCCGGGATCGTGGCGCTACTTAGGCTTACCTTCATCGTATGTCCGGGACGCGGTGCCTTGGTCGGCCGACCGGGAGGCCCGCAACCCGGTAATCCGGGCATATCACCGGGATTGGGCTGTCGTGTCGTTGTTCTTGCGCAATCCGGGGTTCGGCCCGTCCCGCTCCGGACGTGCGGCCGCTCGGACGCCTTGCCCGGCCCTCCCGGCGGCCCCGCTGATCACGTTCGGCGGCCGGTCGGCCGACCGAGTCCGGCCAGCCGACCGAGTCCGGCCGGAGGGCATTCGCCGGAGGCGCCGCCAGGCCCGCCGACCGCCCATCAGGTGGGCCCGCGAGAGCTCCCGTCAGGCGCCCTGAGGCGGACCGTGCCCGGTCCTGCAGGGGCGACCGCCCCGGCCCGGCGCTTCAGGCACGACGTCGACACAGGCAGCTGGCCAGGCGGCAGTAGTCGACGTGGAGTCGCCGGACGAGCGCGGCGCGTCGGGAGGTCTCCGGGGGCACGGGGTTCACGCCACGCACTATAAGCAGCGCCTTGCGTCCGGGTGCGCACCGCCCCTGCTCCGAATCCCGCTTGTGTTCCAGGTCACGGAGCCTCTCCCGGCACCCGTGTCACCGGCCGGTGAGAATCCGCAGGCGGTCAGGGGGTAGTCGTCGGACGGTGCCGGTCGAGCTGCTTGAGCAACTGCGGGACCCGCGACGCCGAGACCGCCTCACCCAGCACTCGTGCGCGCGCCTCGTACGCGTGCGCGCCGGGGTCGTCCAACGCGGACCGCATCCACGACCGCCAGCCCGGACTCGTCACCGTGCAGCGCAGCACGAGCGACCCGTTCGACGGGACGGCTCCCGAGCCGGTGCACGAGCCGAGGGTGCGGCGGTCGGCCACGATCGTGACGCGCAGCGTCGCCCGCGACCCGTCCGGCGGCGAGCCCGCCGGGCGGACGAGCGTGGCCGGGACGCTGACCGTGCAGCCCTCCACGTTCTGGTCGCAGTTGACGAACGTCAGCTTGCCCGGACGGAACCGCAGCGCCGGATCGGCCGCCCCGGCCAGCGCGGCGACGCGTCCGCGCACCTCGGCGAACGACTTGGCCGCGTTCGGGACGGCGCCGACGGTGAACACCGGCTGGTCGCCGACCGCCGCCTGCACGCGGACGAGCGCGTTGGGCGCGTCCACCCCGACGAGGTAGTCGGCGCGCGGCGTCTTCACCCGGTACGCCCGGATGCCGCCGACGTTCTCGGTGGACGGCCTGTCCGGCGCGGCCGCGAGCCGCTTGGCGATCGTGTCGGGCGCGAACACCGCCTTCACGTCCAGGCCGGGCAGGCTCGCGGGCGCCTTCGTCCAGCGGCCCGCGTAGTCGTCGGCGTGCTCGGACTCGCCGCCGTAGGTCTTCCAGAAGGACGCGGCGGCGCGGAGATAGGTGTCGCCGCCCGTCGCGACGACGTCCGCGTGTTCCGGGCCGGCGGTGAGCGTCCCGGACGCCGCGAGACGTCCGCCGCCCTCGGTTCTGCCCGGGATGTCTTGG
>NZ_JBFAOF010000252.1:0-8440 GCF_040675125.1 Spirillospora sp. NPDC049652
GTCCGGGGCCTCGCGCGCCGCCTCGCGGTCGGTGTCGCCGAGCGCCGCGCACACCCACAGCACCTCCGTGCCCGCCGCGACGCCGGCCAGCCCCGACACCAGCCCGCCGCCGCCGCGCCGGGCGGCCAGCCCGCCGTCCTCGGTCCGGGTGAACGACACCGGACCACGGTTGGACGCCACCACGATTCGACTCATGGGAGCAGCGTCTCAGCCGGGGCGCCCGGACATCAAAGGGACCCGCGTGCTTCCCTCCGGACACCCGCGGGCCGGCCCTTGCGCGGATCCCGCGGACGTGGAAGGAGGCCCGTGAGATGACCACGAGGTGACCAAGGCCACGCCCCTCGGACGTCTCAACCGGCGAGACGGCGCTGTCCGAGAACCGGTCAAGTCATGTAATCTCGGGCCACGGAGTTCTGAAAAGAACCCGTCCCATAACTTCATAACGCTCATCCAGAGGGGTGGAGGGACCGGCCCTACGAAGCCCCGGCAACCACCCGGTTAGTACGCGCTCGCGAATCCCGCGAGGCCGACCGGGAAGTGGTGCCAACTCCGGCCTGCGACCAAAGTGGCGCAGGGAAGATGGGGAGAAGGGCCTCGCTTCATGGCGCTCACGTCTGCGACGAATCTCGGACCCGCCACCGCGCTGACCTGCCGCGAATGCGGCCACAGCCGCGACCTCGGACCGCACTACGCGTGCGAGGAGTGTTTCGGGCCGCTGGAGATCTCCTACGACTTCGGCGACGTCACCCGTGCCTCGATCGAGGCGGGTCCGCGCAACATCTGGCGGTACAAGGGGCTGCTGCCCGTCCCGTCCAACATCGAGGACACGCCCAACACCGAGCCCGGCCTGACCCGGCTCGTCCGCGCCGACCACCTCGCCGCCACGCTCGGGCTCGAACGGCTCTGGGTGAAGGACGACAGCGGCAACCCGACGCACTCGTTCAAGGACCGCGTGGTCGCGGTCGCGCTCGCCGCCGCCCGCGAGCACGGCTTCAAGGTGCTGGCCTGCCCGTCCACCGGGAACCTGGCCAACGCCGTCGCGGCCGCCGCCGCCCGCGCCGGCATCCGCAGCGCGGTGTTCGTGCCGTCCGACCTGGAGGCGCAGAAGATCATCACGACGGCCGTGTACGGCGGCACGTTCGTGACCGTGGACGGCAACTACGACGACGTCAACCGGCTCGCCTCGGAGATCGCGGGCGAGCAGGAGGACTGGGCGTTCGTGAACGTCAACGTCCGGCCGTACTACGCCGAGGGGTCCAAGACGCTCGGCTACGAGATCGCCGAGCAGCTCGGCTGGCGGCTGCCGGACCAGATCGTCGTCCCGGTCGCCTCCGGATCCCAGCTCACCAAGATCGACAAGGCGTTCCAGGAGCTGGTCAGGCTGGGCCTGGTCGAAGACAAGCCGTACCGCGTGTTCGGCGCGCAGGCCGCGGGCTGCGACCCGGTCGCGCACGCGTTCAAGCAGGGCTGGGACGTGTTCCGCCCGGTCAAGCCCGACACCATCGCCAAGTCCCTCGCGATCGGCAACCCGGCCGACGGCACCTACGTGCTGGACGTCGCCCGCCGCACCGGCGGCACGGTCGAGGACGTCACCGACGAGCAGGTCGTCGAGGGCATCCGGCTGCTCGCCGCCACCGAGGGGATCTTCGGCGAGACCGCGGGCGGCGTCACCGTCGGCGTGCTGAAGAAGCTCACCGAGTCCGGCGTGCTCGACCCGTCCGCCGAGACCGTGATCATCAACTCCGGGGACGGGCTGAAGACCCTCGACGCGGTCGCGCCGGTCGTCGCCCCCACCGCCACCATCGCCCCCCGCCTGGACGCGTTCCGCGCGGCCGGGATCGCCTGAGAGGAGCCCCCATGAGCACCGTGTCCGTTCGCATCCCGACCATCCTGCGGACCTACACCGGCGGCGAGTCGGAGGTGGACGCCGAAGGCGGCACCCTGCGCGCCGTGGTCGCCGACCTGGAGGCGTCCTACTCCGGCATCTCCGGCCGCATCCTGGACGACAACGGCAGGATCCGCCGCTTCGTCAACGTCTACGTCGGCGACGAGGACGTCCGCTTCGCCGAGGGCCTGGACACCCCCACGCCCGCCGGAACGCAGATCTCCATCATCCCCGCCGTCGCCGGCGGCTGACGGCGGCGGCACCGAAAGCCCTCTTTCTTGACGGAGGAGGGCTTTTCGTGTTGCTACGGCGGGTAAAGGCTTGGTCATGGGAATAGCGGAGGATGTCGCCGGAGCGCTGCGCGCCCATCCGGCAGTGCGGGGGGTGGAACTGGTCGGGTCGCGGGCGCGGGGGACCGCGACGCGAATATCGGACTGGGACTTCGCGGTGTCCGCGGACGACTTCGGGGAGGTGGCCGCCGACCTGCCCGGACTCGTCGCCCCGTTCGATCCGGTGGCGGCGCAGTGGGACCCGCTCGGCGAATGCGCGAGCTACCTGCTGGTGTTCGCCGGCCCGGTGAAGGTGGACCTGCTGTTCCGGGACGTCCCACGCCGTCCGGCCGGCCCCTGGCGGGTCGGTCCGGACACCTTGAGGGCCGTCGACGCTCACTTCTGGGATTGGATCCTGTGGCTGGTCAGCAAGCGCCACCGGGGCATGGACGACCGGGTCCGCGGCGAACTGCTGACGATGAGCGGGCAGCTGCTGCGCCCGCTCGGCGTCCAGGTCGTCCCGAGGACGCTGGAGGAGGCGGTGACCGGCTACGTCCGGGCGCGGGACCGGCTGGAGACCCGGTACGGGCAGCGCGTGCCGCGCCGTCTGGAGGAGGAGGTCCTACCCCTCGTGCACGCGCGCGACGGTGACCATTACCGGCCGTCCGGACTTCGCTCCTAGGGCCTGTCGTTCGATTCAGGCCGCCTATATGGTCGGGCCCATCACGCCGAGTCGACCCCGCCGCGGCCTTGTTCCGTTCCAGAACGGGGCCATGGAGACACGCGTGGTGGTCGACGGGTCCTGCGATAGCAGGGGCGGGACCCGGAACGCACCGCGGATGCGGGCCGCGGACGATTCGGCAGGGTTCGGTATGGCGCAGGGCACAGTCAAGTGGTTCAACGCGGACAAGGGCTACGGCTTCATCGCGGTGGACGGCGGCCGGGACGTGTTCGTCCACTACTCGGCCATCCAGATGGACGGTTACCGCAGCCTGGAACAGGGCCAGCGGGTCGAGTTCGAAATCATCCAGAGCGACCGCGGACCTCAGGCCGAAGCCGTCCGCGCCATCTGACTTTCTCCGGCGCACTGTTTCGCCTCAACGGCGGCCGGGAAAAATGCGCACGCCCATGAGGCCGGCGCCGGTGCGCCCGGCAGAACTTCATTAAGGCGTACCCGAATACCGGGCTCGGTGCGGCCGATGACCGCGTCGGAAAACTCTCGCCGCAGATACCAATTTCCCGAGTGACTGAAATGGGAGACCGTCGCCGAACTCGGGACCCATGATGGAGAATCGCGGCGCCGGAAAGCTGATCGCGGGCCCGGCGGGGCGTCCCCCGCCGGGCCCGCGCCGTTCCGCTACGAGGTGGCCTGACCGCGATAGCTGACCGGGCCCTCACCAGGGAACTGGGCGGTGCCGGAGAAGCTGGCGCCGTCGTCGAAGAACGTCACGGTCGCGTTGCCCCGCGGGCCCGACCAGCTGACCGTGGTGCCGGTCGGAGGACGGCCGTTGCCCGGGATCACCGCGTTGCGATTGGCGATGGTGATCTCGAGCGCGTGGTCGTCGTGCCAGGGGTCGCCGGGGCTGCCCCACTGGATTTGCGTTTTGTACGTTGCCATGAACACCGTCTCCTCGGTTGAGAAGCCCTCTCCGGAATCTGGCGCGCCGATACACATTGAATAACACCCCGAACTCGCGCGGTCAGGGCTCTTGGTGGCCTGATGCGGACCGACGAAGCTCCACCGAAGCCTTGTAATAATTCGCGATCTCGGCGATAGGAGAGCCCGCTGCCCGCGCGCCTTGGCAATACGTCCAAGAGGTGGCCGCACAAGGAATTCGGCAATGCCGTCCGCACCGCCCGGTTCCTCGCCTCGACCCCGGCCGAGCGGGCCGAGCGTTTCGGCTGTGACCCCCGGGTCAGAGTCCTCGAACCTCATCGCCAGCACGACGTAGCGCGACGGCCGCGACGGGCAACCTCCGCCGAACCAGCCACCCGGCGATCCGCCCCTCCCGTGCCGCCTCTGCGAGCGGGAGACCCCTAGACCGTGCGGAGGCACGCCCGTTCCGTGATCGCTCCGCGCTGACATGATGCGCGCATGGCCAAGCTCTCGGAGGACCTCCGCTCCTGCCTGCGGCTCTTCGCCTTCTATCTCGGCAACGGCACCTTGGACCTGGAGCTGCTGGACTTCGACTACCGGCCGGCCCTGGTCGAGTACGGCTCGACGCTGGAGATGGTCTTCACGATCTACACGAACCACCTGGAGGTCGACGAGGACGGGCGCGTCACCGAAGGTCTCGCCTACGACCGGGTGGCCGAGTACATCCGAAGTGTGTGCGACCCGTCCTACGTGGTCGATCCCCCCTTCGAGCCATGGGAGACCTGCCTCGCCGGCCCCTTCGGACCAGACGAGGACCTTCCAGACCCGGCCTGATCCTCACGCCGCACACGTACCCGCCGTGGTCGACAGGCGGTGGGGGATCGCGGGACACGGCCGCACTCGCCGAAGACCAGCCAGGACGGCGGTTCCGCTGGTGGGGGCGCAAGCTCCGAGGTTGCGGAGACTAACCCCCGGGAGATGTTCGGACGCTTGCACTCGGCAGGGTAGAGTGCTAAACCAAATGTTGGCACTCTGCTGTGGAGAGTGACAACTCCACAGTCTGGGTCGGGGCGATGAGGCCTTGTGATCGGCGGCGGAATGGCAGTCGTCGGCCGGGGCCGTCCGTCGCGGGCATCGGCTCGATCCGTCTATGGCCACCCTGTTCCGGGAGGACTTGGAGCCTATGGCTGCAAAGATGATCGCGTTCGACGAGGAGGCCCGGCGCGGCCTCGAGCGCGGCATGAACCAGCTCGCTGATGCCGTGAAGGTGACCCTTGGTCCCAAGGGCCGCAACGTCGTGCTGGAGAAGAAGTGGGGCGCCCCCACGATCACCAACGACGGTGTGTCCATCGCCAAGGAGATCGAGCTCGAGGACGCCTGGGAGAAGATCGGCGCCGAGCTCGTCAAGGAAGTAGCCAAGAAGACCGACGACGTCGCGGGTGACGGCACCACCACCGCGACCGTCCTCGCCCAGGCGCTCGTTCGCGAGGGCCTGCGCAACGTCGCCGCCGGCGCCAACCCGATGTCCCTCAAGCGGGGCATCGAGGCGGCCGTCGAGCGGGTCAGCGAGGAGCTCTCCAAGCTGGCCAAGGACGTCGAGACCAAGGAGCAGATCGCCTCCACGGCCTCCATCTCCGCGGGTGACACCCAGATCGGCGAGATGATCGCCGAGGCGATGGACAAGGTCGGCAAGGAAGGCGTCATCACCGTCGAGGAGAGCAACACCTTCGGGCTCGAGCTCGAGCTCACCGAGGGCATGCGCTTCGACAAGGGCTACATCTCGCCCTACTTCGTCACCGACCCCGAGCGGATGGAAGCGGTCCTCGACGACCCGTACATCCTGATCGTCCAGGGCAAGGCGTCGGCCAACAAGGACCTGCTGCCCGTCCTCGAGGGCGTCATGCAGTCCGGCAAGCCGCTGCTGATCATCGCCGAGGACGTCGAGGGCGAGGCCCTGGCCACCCTGGTCGTCAACAAGATCCGCGGGATCTTCAAGTCCGTCGCCGTCAAGGCGCCGGGCTTCGGCGACCGCCGCAAGGCCATGCTCGGTGACATCGCCATCCTGACCGGCGGCCAGGTGATCTCCGAGGACGTGGGCCTCAAGCTGGAGAACACCAGCCTCGACATGCTGGGCCGCGCCCGCAAGGTCGTGGTGGCCAAGGACGAGACCACGATCGTGGACGGCGCCGGTGACGCCAACGAGATCGCGGGCCGGGTCAACGAGATCCGTACCGAGATCGACCGCACCGACTCCGACTACGACCGCGAGAAGCTCCAGGAGCGCCTCGCCAAGCTGGCCGGCGGCGTCGCCGTCATCAAGGCCGGCGCGGCGACCGAGGTCGAGCTGAAGGAGCGCAAGCACCGCATCGAGGACGCCGTTCGCAACGCGAAGGCGGCCGTCGAGGAGGGCATCGTCCCCGGCGGTGGCGTGGCGCTGCTTCAGGCCGGCACCAAGGCGTTCGACAAGCTGGAGCTGCCCGGCGACGAGGCCACCGGCGCCAACATCGTCCGGCGCGCGCTGGAGGAGCCGCTCAAGCAGATCGCGGTCAACGCGGGTCTCGAGGGCGGCGTCGTGGTGGAGAAGGTCCGCAACCTGACCCCGGGTGAGGGCCTCAACGCCGCGACCGGCGACTACGTCAACATGTTCGAGGCGGGCATCCTCGACCCGGCGAAGGTGACGCGTTCCGCGCTGCAGAACGCGGCGTCCATCGCGGCGCTGTTCCTCACCACCGAGGCCGTCATCGCCGAGAAGCCGGAGAAGAACCCGGCCCCGGCGATGCCGGGCGGCGACGGCGGCATGGACTTCTGATCCGACCTCGGAAGTCCGGGCGGCGGCACCGCTGACGCCCGACCGCAGGGGACGGTCCCGGTTCACGGGACCGTCCCTTTCGTCTTGTATCGGGTGACCTGGCCGGATGGGCGGACTCCGGTGCCGCGGGGTTACCTGTCCGCTCCGGGCTTGACAGGATCGCGGTGTGACCGATCTCTTCAACCTTCCCAGCATGCGGGTCGAGCAGCCGCGCAAGGTCGTGCAGACGCAGACGCGCTACGACGTGGTGGACGACCAGGGCACCCTGCTCGCCTACGTCACCGACCAGCAGGTCCGCAGCCGCCGCGAGGCGGTCCGCGCGGCCCTCCCGCAGACCGTCCGGAGCACCCACGCGACCCTCGTCCTGAAGGACGCCGCGGACGTGCCGTGCTTCGTCATCGACAAGGTGGACGCCTGGCACACGCACGTCCACCAGGCCCTCACCGGCGACGAGGGCGACGACGTGGTGCGCGGCGACCGCGTCGGGACCGTCCGCGCCAACTCCACCCGCCGCCAGTACTTCCTGCTCGACGCGGAGGAGAACGAACTGGCCCAGGCCGTGGGCGACCTCCGGCTGCGCAGCTTCCCCGTCGTCGACAACGGCCGCACCCGGTTCGCCGGCATCACCAAGAAGTGGGCGGGCCTGCGCGCCGAACTGTTCACCACGGCCGACCGCTACGCCATCGAGTTCACCGAGGAAGTGCCGGAGAACCTGCGCGTCCTCGTCGTCGTCACGGCGATCGTGCTGGACCTGATGGCCTACGAGTCCAAGGAACTCGTCTGAACGCGGACTGACGTCCGTTCGGCGACCGTGCCGGGCCTGGGCAACCGTCGGGGAATCCGTCCCGGATGGTCTCGCCCCCGCCGGCACGCGCGGGGTTCCCCCGGGACGCGACCGCGGGGTACGTTCCGCATGTGCGGGTCGTGCCAGGACGATCGAACAGCCGGTGGCTGTCACCGGCCATCCCGACGGTCGCCACCTGCGTCCTGGCCGCGCTCTGGGGGTTCTCAGCGTTCGGCGGCTGGAGCGACGACGCGTTCTGCGGCGAGGCCCCCACCCACGACGCCGAGTGCGGGGACGCGCTTCTCCGTTATGTGTGGCTCTCCGTACCGGCCGCCTTCGTCGGTGGCGGCATCGGTCTCATGTCGTGGTTGCTGCCGGGCGTCCGGCGCCGTCCGCCCCTTCTGATCCGCAACCTCACCGTCGCGATCGGCTTCTGGGTGACCGCCGAGGCGATCCTGTTCTTCGGCGGCCTCCTCGCGAAGCACTGACGCACCGCCCGCCGTCGTCCGCTCGTCCGACCGCCGGCGCCCGTCCCGGTGCGGACGGCCCGGAGGAACAAAACCGTCTCCAGTTCGAGTTGTCTCCCGTGACGGGTGGCGCAGACCGCCCGTTCCGACGGTAAAAGCCCAGCTAGGGGACATCGGAAGAGTCGCCGGGCGAACGTTCCGGACCAGCGCCGGAGAGAGTTTCGCCAGTCGGTTTGACGCCGACCTCCCCTGGGCATACTGTTCTCTTCGCCCCACGGGGAGCGGGACGCCGAACGGCGGCCGGCCCGAGGGGACCATCCAACGATCCAGCGGAAGCGGTTTCGCCGTGCCCGCCGTCGGGGGAGGGCACCGGAAAAGGCTCGATTTTGCGAATCGGTCCGGATCTGGTGAAATAGAAGTGCCGCAGGGAACGGCCGCGAAAGCGGGCGGGAACTGCGGAATCGGAATCGGCCGGGAATTGACAGACCGGGCGGAACTGATAAAGTAAGCGAGTCGCCACGGAGCGAAAGCCGCGGGAAGCCGCGGACGGAGCGCGTGGGTGTCCGTTTCTTGAGAACTCAACAGCGTGTTAAAAGCCAGTGCCTTTATAGATCAGGCAAGGCCTGATC
>NZ_JBFAOF010000253.1:0-8436 GCF_040675125.1 Spirillospora sp. NPDC049652
CGACCGGCAGGCCGACCCACACCCAGCCCCCGACCAGCCCGCCCGGCGGTGGCGGCGGCGGTGGCGGCGGTGGCGGCGGCACCGGAGGCGGTGGCGGCGGTACCGGCGGAGGCGGCGGCGGTACCGGCGGCGGTGGCACCGGTGGCGGTGGCGGAGGAACCGGCGGCGGTGGCGGCGGCGACGGCACCTGACCCGCGACGCCGACCCGCACCCCGCCCACGCCCCCCTCGGACGTGACAGGTCTCCGGACGTGACGACGGTCACGTCCGGAGCGTGACGATTCGCGCACCCCGGGCGGCCGGGTGGCAGCCGAGAACGGTCCCGCGCGTTAGTAGGCTCATCGGTCATGAAGGAGCCGCGCATCCTGTTCGTGCACGCCCACCCCGATGACGAGTCCATCGGGACGGGCGCGACCATGGCCAAGTACGCGGCCGAGGGCGCCCACGTCACGCTCGTCACCTGCACGCTCGGCGAGGAGGGCGAGGTCATCCCGGACGAGCTGCGCCACCTGGCCGCCGACAAGGAGGACCGGCTCGGCGAGTTCCGGATCGCCGAGCTCGCCGCCGCCTGCGCGGCCCTCGGCGTCGCCGACCACCGGTTCCTCGGCGGTCCGGGCCGCTGGCGCGACTCGGGCATGATGGGCGCCGCCACCAACGACCACCCGCGCTGCTTCTGGCGCGCCGATCCGGACGAGGCCGCCGGGGAGCTCGCCGAAATCGTCCGGGAGGTCCGGCCGCAGGTGGTCGTCAGCTACGACGACCGCGGCAACTACGGCCACCCCGACCACATCCAGGCGCACCGCGTCACCCGCCGGGCCTTCGAGCTGGCCGCCGACCCGTCCTTCGCGGGCGGTGGCCGGGAGCCGTGGCGGGTCGCGAAGCTGTACGCGTACGCGACGCCGCGCACCGTGCTGGTCCGGGCGATCGCGGTGATGCGGGAGGCGCGGCTGCCGTTCCCGCGCGTCGCGACCCTGGACGAGCTCGGCTCCGGCGTCCCGGACGACCTGATCACCACGGTCGTGGACGCCCGCCCCTACCTTCCGGCCAAGCTGGCGGCGCTGCGCGCGCACCGCACCCAGATCACCGTCGCGCCGTCCGAGACCGGGCCGTTCTTCGCCCTGTCGAACAACCTCGGCCAGCAGGCGTTCGGCACCGAGTACTTCGTCCTGCTGGAAGGCGAGCGCGGCCCGGTCGCGGCGGGCGGCCGCGAGACCGACCTGTTCGCCGGGCTGTCCTGAGCGCGGCCCTGGCTAGGCTGTCCGGGTGAACGAGGACGACGCTCCCACGCGGCGCACGGACGAGCCCGCGCCGCCGCCCCCCGCCGCGCCCGCACCCGCCCCGGATTCGAGCCCGGAGGCGAGTCCTGAGGCGGCCCCGGAGGCGAGTCCTGAGGCGGCCCCGGCGGCGGACCCGGACCCCAGGCTGGAGGCCGTGGTCTCCGGTGCGGGCTACGGGGTGCTGGCCCTGCTCGGGTTCGCGTACGGCGTGTTCGGCGCGTTCCACCAGGACTGGACGGTCGGCTCGTTCCCGCTCCCGTCGCTGCTGCTGTGCGCCGTGCTGTTCGCGCTGGTCTTCGGCGCCGGCTACGGCATGCGGACGAAGCTGGGCGCGGTGATCCCCGCCGCCGCGTGGATGATCGTGACGTTCGTCATGTCGTCCAAGCAGCCCGAGGGCGATCTGGTCATCCCCGGCACGACCGCGGGATACGTCTACATCGTCGGCGGCCTGGTGACCGCGCTGGTCGCGATCGCCGTGGTGCCGACGCGGCGCCCTTCGGGGGAGTGGCTCACCGGCGGGCGACTCGGCGGAGGCGGCGGCGATACCCGCGGGTAGTGTGAGGGCGTTGTGAGCACCGAGCCCCCCAGCCCCGAGGCCCGCGCCCTCGGCACCGCGCCCGACGCCCGGCTGTTCCGCCGGGTGGTGGGGCGGTTCGCCACCGGCGTGGCGGTCGTGACCACCGTCGACGACGGCGTGGACCACGCGATGACGGTCAACGCCTTCACCTCCGTGTCTCTCGACCCCCTGCTGGTCATGTTCTGCGCCGAGCGGACGGCCCGCTTCCACGACACCGTCCTCGCCGCCGGGACCTGGGCGGTCTCGGTGCTGCCGGACGGCCTGCGCGCGGCGTCGGAGCACCTGGCCACCCGGGGCCGTCCGATCGCCGGTCAGCTCGACGGCTACCGCGTCCACCGCGGCGCGGTGACCGGCGCGGCCGTCCTGTCCGAGGCGCTCGCCGCCGTCGAGTGCCGCACCCACGCCGTCCACCCGGCGGGGGACCACAGCATCGTGATCGGCGAGGTCCTGTCGCTGGACGTCCCGAACCCCGACGCCGAGCCGCTGATCTTCCACGACGGCCGCTACCGCCGCATCGCCCGCTAGGGCCGGCTCACCGGCACGCGAGGAACGGACGAGGCAACGAGAAGCCCGGCACGACGCGTTCGTCGTGCCGGGCTTCTCGCCGTTCAGCGGGCCGGCCGTTCAGCCGTTCAGGTGGGTCGGCCGGCCGCTCGCCGTCGCCGCCGTCCGGCGGGTCAGTGCGTGGCGGGCTCCGGCTGGGGCTGCGGCGCGTCGGAGCGTCCGGCCGCCCGGTAGCCCTTCACACCGAGGCAGGCGAACGCGCCGACCATGATCACGGCCACCGGCAGCAGCATGGTGGGCCGCATGGCGTGCACGAAGCCGTGCCCGAACACCTGCCCCGACAGGGCCTGGAGCTGGTGCGCCACGTTCTGCGGGGTGCCCGGGGGGAGCTTCTGGCCGGAGTGCTGGGACGCGCCGACCTCCAGGCCGCCCTTGGCCGCCTGCGAGAACCCCGCCACGAACTTGTCGTGGTACGGCTGCGGCAGCCCCTTGGAGCGTGCCACCGCCTCGTTCCGGAGGGACGAGGCGAGCTGGTTCTGCAGGATCGCGCCGACCGCCGCCGAGCCGACCACCGAGCCGATCTGGCGGATCGTGTTGCTCACGCCGGACGCGGCCCCGGCCAGGCGCGGCGGGACGTTGCGGGTCGCCTCGGTCGCCATCGGCGCGAACACGCCGCCGACGCCGATCCCGGAGACGACCAGCGGGCCGAGGAACGCGGTCCAGCCCGTGTCGGTGCCCGCGACGGCGACCATCCAGAGCATGCCGACGCCGTACAGCAGCAGGCCGCCCATCAGGATGAACCGGCCGCCGATCTTGTCGGTGAGCTTGCCCGCGATCGGCGCGAGGAACATCGACACGACCGAGGACGGCGCCATGACCAGGCCCGCCTTCAGGGCGCTGAACCCGAGCACCGACTGCAGGTAGATGTTCATCGGCAGGAACATGCCGACCATGCCGACCGAGACGGCCGCGCCGACGAACGCCAGGATCGTGAAGTTGCGGTCCTTGAACAGCCCGAACGGCACCAGCGGCTCACGGTCCTGCCGGGCCTTCTGCTGGAAGAGGAAGACCACGAACAGCACGGCCGCCGAGCCGATCAGCGTCCAGATCCAGGCGTTCCAGTCGTACTTCTGGCCCTCGGTGAGCGCGAACACCAGGCAGAACAGCGCGACCGTCGCGAGCACGACGCCGAGGAAGTCGAACTTGTGCCGCACGCCCGGGATGTGGGCGGGCAGGATCGGCACCGCCATGGACAGCACCAGGATGCCGATCGGCAGGTTGACGAAGAAGATCCACCGCCAGTCGAAGCTGGTGACCAGCATGCCGCCGACGGTCGGGCCGGCGATCGTGGAGACGCCCGCCACCGCGCCCCACACACCGAGCGCCGCGCCGCGCTTCTCCGGCGGGAACGTCGCGATGATGATCGACATGGTCTGCGGCATCAGCAGCGCCGCGCCGAGCCCCTGCACCGCGCGGGCGGCGATCAGCTGGGTCGGGTCCTGCGCGATCCCGCACGCGAGGCTGGCCAGGGTGAACAGCACGACCCCGGCGATGAACAGGTTCTTCTTGCCCCACAGGTCGCCGAGCCGGCCGGCGGTGATGAGCAGGACGGCCAGCACCAGGATGTAGGCGTTGGTGACCCACAGCACCTCGTCCAGCGAGGCGTGCAGCTTGTCGATCATGCTCGGGATGGCGACGTTGACGATCGTCAGATCGAGCAGCGTCATGAAGAACCCGAGGGACAGCGTCAGAAGCACCGCCCAGGGGTTTCCGCGCCACTTGCTCATTCGTTCTCCTCTGCGTGTGCCCCGTGGCCGGGCACGCTGTCGTAGGGGGGGCGCTGCGCGCAGGGCGAGTCCTCGTCGTCCTCGAAGGTGAGGCGGCCCGCGTCGAGGTCGTCCACCAGGGCCTGGGCGAAGTCCAGCTCGGCCCGGTGCCGGGTGATGCTGAGCTCCAGGTCCAGCAGCTTGTGCCGGGCGAGGCCGCGCTTGCGCAGCGAGTCGAAGGACGCCTGGTGCCCGGCGACCAGCGCCTCCAGCACGATCACGCGGCTGCGCAGGTGCCGGGCGACCTCGTGTTCGGGCAGCAGGCCGACGAACGCGAGCGCCGCGCCGAACAGCGGGAACTCCTCGCTCGGCGCGGCGAGCAGGTCGGCCAGCCGGTCGCACGCGGCGTCCCGGCCGGACGGCGTGACCGCGTACACGGTCCGTTCGGGCCGGCGGCCCTCCCGGTTGGTCTCCACGGGCTCGATCAGGCCGGACGAGGCCAGCCGGTCGACGGTGTGGTACAGCGAGCCGTGCGTCACCTTGACCGCGTGGTCGTAGGCGTGCCAGCGGATGCGCTGCTGCATCTCGTACGGATGCATCGGCCCGTCGCACAGCATGCGCAGCACGGCGAGCGCCAGTGGGGTCAGTTTTCGGGACATCAGCCGTCTTTGGTTGATCTGGATTAGTCCACTCAGACTAATCCGGGAAGACTGATCTGTCAGCGCGGTTCCCGATCGCGGGAACGTGATGGTCGTCTCACCGCCCGGACGGGCCGTCGCCGCGCCGGGCCCAGGCGACCGGCCGCCGGGAGCCCGGAACCCGGGGACGCCAGGAGGCCGCCGCCGGACGTCGTACGTCCGGCGGCGGCCTCCCGTGCCGCGGCCCCGGGTGCCGGTGGCTCAGTCCTTCAGCGCGGCCTCGAACTGGTCGAGCGCCCAGTCCAGGTCCTCGCGGCTGATCGTCAGCGGCGGGGCGAGCCGGATGGTGGTCTCGTGCGTCTCCTTGGCGAGGACGCCGAGCTCCTTCAGCCGCTCGCTGACCGGGCGCGCCGGGCCGTTCAGCTCGATCCCGGCCCACAGGCCGCGGCCGCGCACCTCGCGGACCCGGTCGGACGGCATCTTGGCGAGCCGCGCGTGCATGTGCGCGCCCAGCTCGCGGGAGCGCTCCTGGAACTCCCCGGTCTTCAGCATGGCGATCACCTCCCGGGCGATCGCGCAGGCCAGCGGGTTGCCGCCGAAGGTGGAGCCGTGCTGGCCGGGCTTGAAGACGCCCAGCACGTCGCTGTCGGCGACGACCGCCGACACCGGCATGATGCCGCCGCCGAGGGCCTTGCCGAGGATGTAGACGTCCGGGACGACGCCCTCGTCCTGGACCGCGAACGTCGTGCCGGCCCGGCCGAGGCCGGACTGGATCTCGTCCGCCATCATCAGCACGTTGTGCTCGGTGCACAGCTCGCGGACGGCGGTGAGGAACCCGCTCGGCGGCACGACGACCCCGGCCTCGCCCTGGATCGGCTCGACCAGCACGCCGACCGTGTTGGCGTTCATCGCCTCGCGCAGCGCGTCCGCGTCGCCGTACGGCACGACCTTGAACCCGGGCGTGAACGGGCCGTAGGAGCCGCGCGCGTCGGGGTCGGTGGAGAAGCTGACGATCGTGGTCGTGCGGCCGTGGAAGTTGCCGTCGAAGGTGATGATCTCGGCGCGCCCGGCCGGGACGCCCTTGACCTCGTACCCCCACTTGCGCGCGGTCTTCAGCGCCGTCTCGACCGCCTCGGCGCCGCTGTTCATCGGCAGCACCATGTCCTTGCCGCACAGCTCGGCGAGCTCGGTGACGAACGGGCCGAACTGGTCGTGGTCGAACGCCCGGCTGACCAGGGTGACGCGCTCCAGCTGGCGCTGGGCCGCGGCGGTCAGGCGCGGGTTGCGGTGGCCGAAGTTGACCGCGGAGTACGCGGCGAGCATGTCCAGGTAGCGCCGTCCGTCGACGTCGGTGACCCAGGCTCCCTCGGCCTCGGCGATGACGATCGGGAGCGGGTGGTAGTTGTGCGCGCTGTGCTCGTCGGACAAGGCCCGCAGCTGCTCGGATCGGGTCACGAACGCTCCTTCACCCATGGTCGGCCCGGCCTCGTCGCCGGGATCGGTGGCCGCACCGGCGGCGGCCGGTGCCGGATGGGGGGTGGAGTCCTCGCGCGAAGGTTGTGCGCGGACCCTTCGACCAGCGTATGTTCGGGATCTACCAACACACAGTGCCGATTGAGGTCTCGGGGGGAGATATTTGTTGCGTCTTGACGACTTGGACCGCCGAATCGTTGCGCAGCTCCTGGAGAACGGCCGCGCCTCCTACGCGCAGATCGGCGACCGGATCGGGCTGTCGGCCCCCGCGGTGAAGCGCCGCGTCGACCGGCTCCGCGCGGAGCGGGTGATCACCGGCTTCGCCGCCGTGGTCGACCCGGCCGCCCTCGGCTGGACGACCGAGGCGTTCATCGAGGTGTTCTGCACGGGCGCGACCGCCCCGGAGGAGATCTACGACAGCGTCCACAAGCATCCGGAGGTCGTCGCGGCCTACACCGTCAGCGGCGACGCCAGCGCCCTCGTGCACGTCCGGTCCCGCGACATCCAGCACCTTGAGCAGGCTCTCGAACGGCTGCGCCGCGAGCCGAACATCACCGCGACCAAGACCGCCATCGTGCTGTCCCGGCTGATCGGCCGGCCGACCGACACCGGGGCGACCACCCCCGCCTGGCGCGGCCGGAACGGGACGAACCTGGCGGCGGACTAGAGTCCGGGCATATCGTCGTCCACCCCCTCCCCTGGACGAAGGACGGCGATGTCCGGCCCCACCCCCCGATCGGTGCGCCGGAAGCTGGCGCGGCTCAGCGAGCGCGAGCGGGCGAAGCTGCTGGAGTACGGGTTCGGATCGCGGTGGGCGCTGGAGCAGGTGGCGTCCGAGCGGGACGGCGCGCCGCTGGTGGACAGCGTCCTGGCTCTGCACACCGCGGCCGGTCACCGCCCGGCGTGTCCGGAGGACGAGGCGAACGCGGCCGCCGCCAAGCGCCGCGTCCGCCGCGTGCAGGACGAGGTGGTGAAGAGCGGGCAGCCGCACAAGCGCCGGATGGAGCTGCCCGAGGTGGTCGGCGCGTGGGCGCTGCTGTGGGCCATCCCTCTGCTGCTCGTCCCGCTCGGCATGTACGCGATGACCCTGACGGCCGCCTGGACGCTGGTGCTCTTCGCCGGCGGGCTGTTCGTCCTCACCGTGTTCGCCTGCGGGTTCGTCGCGAGCCGGGGTCACGTCCAGGCGTGGCTCGCCCTCCTGCCGATCCTGCTCGTCCTGGCGGGGGCGAGCGGGGCCGCTTCGCCGCTCTACCTGAAGTATGAGGGGCGGGACGTGCGGGGCGAGCTCGTCCGGGCGTGGACGACGGGCCAGGGAACCCGGAGCGAGCAGCGGCACTGCCTGGTGAGCTGGGACGACGCGGGGACGAGGCGGGTCGTCAAGGTCGGCGGCTGTCCCGGCGACTTCTACCGGCGGGACGGGCCCCGGCCCGGCGAGCACGTCCCGGTCCGCTTCGTCCTGTCGCCGGGACCGCCGACGAGCCGCGCCGGCACCAGGGCGGGCCTGTCGGTCACCTGGCAGGAGACCACGGCCGGGACCGGTCTCGTCCTCCTCGCACTCCTCACCGCCTGGGGCATCACGGCCACAGCACGCGCCCGCGCGCGCCGTCCGGCCGCCGCGCGCAAGGCTCCGTCCAGCGCCTGAGGGTCATTCGCCCGGGGTCGGTGGGACGCCCTGCCACACGGTCAGGTCGAGCGTGAGGTAGTCGGTCGGCTTGTCGCCGGTCCCGGTGATCCGCACGAGCCCGACGAAGCCGGAGTCGGTGTAGACGCAGATCATCTTGCCCTTGACCATGTAGTTCCCGTCGAGGCGGTCGGTGTAGCGGGTGTTGTCCCGGCACGCCTCGTAGGACCCGGCCCCGCCCGGGTCGAGGACGGAGAACCTGGCCCCCGTCATGCCGTTGCCGAGGTCCCAGAAGGTGAAGTCGCCGGAGTCCTTCCTGGGGTGCGTCGGATCGTCGGTCAGGCTCAGCTTGTACTCGGCCGACAGGTTGATGCCGCTGTAGCGGCCGAGCTCCCCGCCGATCGGCTTCGCCGTCCCGGCCGGGCCGGACGACCCGTTCGGCGAGGTGGTCGGCGAGCCGGACGGGCTTGCGCCGCCCGGCTGCCCGGCGACCGGCGCCGTGCTCGCGGACCGGCCGTCGAGCCCAGGACGGTCCCGTCGGCGTCGAGGGCGTGCAGCTCGTCGCCGACGCGCAGCAGGAT